>JBFYSM010000339.1:0-2799 GCA_041301605.1 Chloroflexota bacterium
ATCGAAGCAGAGACGACCGGGCGCCCCAAGCACATTTACTCCATCTATCGCAAGATGGTCGAGAAGGGCAAACCCTTCGAACTGGTGCTCGATATCCGCGGCATCCGCATCCTGGTCCCGGAAGTGGCGGATTGCTACGCCTCCCTGGGATTGATCCATACCCACTGGCATCCCATCCCGGGTGAATTCGATGACTACATCGCCGCCCCCAAGGACAACCTCTACCAATCCCTGCACACGGCGGTCATCTACGATGACGGCCGGCCGGTCGAAGTCCAGATCCGCACGTTCAGCATGAACCAGAATGCGGAATTTGGCATCGCCGCCCACTGGAGGTACAAGGAAGGTGGACAGAGGGGAAAATATGACGAGCGCATGAGCTGGCTGCGTAAACTGATGGAATGGCGCCAGGATGTGGAGGATGCCCAGGAATTCGTGGACAGCATGAAGACGGATGTTTTCAAAGACCGGGTCTACGTGTTCACGCCGCGCGGCGAAATCATCGACATGCCGGCCGGCTCCACCCCAAACGACTTCGCCTACCACGTCCATACGGATGTCGGCAACCGCTGCCGCGGCGCGAAGGTCAATGGCAAGCTGGTCGGGCTGGACCATGAACTGCACACCAGCGACCAGGTCGAGATCCTGACCACGAAAACCGGCGGTCCCAGCCGGGATTGGCTCAACCCCAGCCTGGGGCTGGTCAAGACCCAGCGCGCCCGGGCCAAGATCAAGGCCTGGTTCAAGAAGCAGGCCCGCGAGAAGAACCTGCAAGAGGGCAGGCACATGCTGGAGCGCGAACTCCGCCGCCTGGGGATGCCGGATATAGATGAACGCAAGCTGGCGGAACTGGCTGGCACCCTCGAGCGCTCGGTAGATGATATGTACGTTTCCCTTGGTTACGGTGACCTGAACATCAGCAAGGTTATCAACCAGTTGCTGACGAGCGAGGAAACAGATGACATCCTGGTGGTTGTCCCACCCACCAGCGAGGCTGTTTCGACCGATGCAGTTGCCGTGCTGGGGGTCAAGGATCTGTTGACCAACTTCGCCAAGTGCTGTAACCCCACGCCCGGCGATGAGATCATCGGCTATATCACCCGCGGCCGCGGCGTCAGCATCCATCGCCAGGATTGCCCGAATATTCTGCGCTCCCCCGACCGGGAACGGATGGTCAAGGTTTCCTGGGGCGAGAAGGTCAGCACCCACCCGGTCCCCATCCGCATCTCCGCCTTCGACCGGCAGGGCCTGATGGGGGATATATCCACCCTGCTCAACCAGGAGAATATCAATATCCTGAATGTCGATGTTGGGGTCAGTAAAAGCGTGGCCGAGTTGAAACTGATCATCGAAGTGAAAGATATCGCCCAGCTCAGCCGGGTGCTCACCCGGTTGGAAAACCTTCCCAACGTGATCGAAGCCCAACGGGTCAAAGCGGGATAAAAGGCTCTTTGGGAATCGCCGGAAGAGGAAGGAAATTGGGGGTATGGGGCGGGCCTCGCCCGCCCCATACCCCCATATCTTTCCATCCATCACGGCAACTCCCAGAGAGCCTTGAAAACCCGTACTTTGAAAAACTCCTAAAGTGGTATAATGTCGCCGCTTTGCAGCCGGTGTATCTTGACGGAGCTGGCGGCGAAATTGTTTTTTCAAATGCTTTACGGTTTACGCCTTCTTGAGGTAAAATCGCTGCCTGCAAGAGCGGAATGGACAAGCCAAAAACATGGACACAAAACTGCGCTGGGCTTCGATCATCCTGACCATCCTGGGAATGGCAGATGCCGCATATTTGTATATCTACAAATTGTCATCCAACGACAAGATGTGCCTGGGCAGCGGAGATTGTGCAACCGTCAATTACAGCCGCTACTCTGAAGTATACGGCATCCCGGTCGCCTTGCTTGGCCTGCTGGCGTACCTGGCGATCTTTTCTATTCTAATCCTGGAGAAACAGTTTCCCCCTCTCAAGGAAAATGGCAACCTGCTCGTATTTGGCATCAGCCTGGTGGGCGTGCTGTTCTCGGCCTACCTGACCTACATCGAACTCTTCGTGATCCATGCGGTTTGCCCCTTCTGTGTCGCTTCAGCAGTTGTCCTTGCTTTGATCTTTATTACATCCATCATTCGCTTGGCAAGACCACAAGCAAACTAGGAGGAACCCATGCCCCGTATTCGTTGTCACTATGCTGATTGTGTCTTCCTCGACGACAGTTATTGTTCTGCTGCCCAGGTCGAAATCGACCCGGATACCGGTTGCGCGACCTATTCCCCCACGGCGGAAGCAGAACTGATCGATAATTTATCTGAGGAAGATGAATGGGAGGAAGAGCTGGAAGAAGACGAGGAAGATCTGTGGCTTGACGAAGACGAAGACGAATTCTGATCGGTCCCAGCCGGTTCCAATCAAAAAGCCTCCTCATTTCGAGGAGGCTTTTTCTTTTGATGGGATGTCACTCCAGCATTGCATATAGAAGTATGCCAGCCGCCACCGCTAAATTCAGCGAACTGACCTTTCCCTGCATGGGTATCGATACGGCCTTATCACAGGCAGCCATCTGCTCGGATGATAACCCCTTTTGTTCACTCCCCAGCAGGAGGATGGCCTTATGATTTTGGCCTCGTAGCGAACGGTAATCCACTTGTGCATGTGCAGAAGCCGCCAAGACCCTGTAGCCATTCAACCGCACCCAAGATATAAATGCATCAAACGAAGCGTGGATCACGGGTTTGCTGAAAAGCGCTCCCATGCTGGCCCGCACAGCCGAGGGATGGTAAGGGTCAACACCACCATCTAACTCG
>JBFYSM010000343.1:0-8111 GCA_041301605.1 Chloroflexota bacterium
AAGATGAGCGAGTCATATAGTAAGTTTTAGCGAAAATGTTCCTTTGCATGCGAAGTATGCTGCATCTCATAACTAACCCATAAGGAGTCGAAAATGGTCGATTTTTCTCCCAAACCCGAACACAAATTCACCTTTGGTCTGTGGACAGTCGGCTCGACCGGCCGCGACCCGTTCGGCGGGCCGGTGCGCGAAGCCAAGACCCCGGCTGAACTCGTTTACCTGCTCGGCGAGGTAGGCGCGTACGGTGTCAACTTCCACGACAATGACTTGATCCCGATCGACGCGACACCCGCCGAAGCAGAGCGGATCAAGAAGGAATTCCGCAAGGCGCTCGATGAGACCGGGCTCAAGGTACCAATGGCCACGACCAACCTCTTCGGCGACCCGGTTTTCAAGGATGGCGCATTCACGAGCAACGACCCGCGCGTGCGCGCCTATGCCCTGCAAAAGACGATGAACGCCATTGACCTGGGTGTTGAATTTGGTGCGCAGGTGTATGTCTTCTGGGGCGGCCGCGAGGGCGCTGAGACGGATGCCAGTAAGAACCCGGTCGATGCGATCAAGCGCAACCGGGAAGCCATGAATTTCCTGTGCGACTATGTGCTGGACAAAAAATACGACCTGAGGCTCGCACTGGAAGCCAAGCCCAATGAGCCGCGCGCTGACATCTACAACCCGACCACCGGTCATATGCTGGCCTTCATCGCCACCCTCGATCATCCTGAGATGGTGGGTGTCAACCCGGAAGTAGCGCACGAGCAAATGGCCGGCTTGAATTTCATGCACGGTGTGGCGCAAGCATGGGAGGCGGGCAAGCTCTTCCACATCGATCTGAACGATCAGTACCCCGGGCGCTACGATCAGGACCTGCGTTTCGGCTCGCGTGACCTCAAAGCAGCCTTCTTCCTGGTCAAGTTCCTGGAGGATGTGGGCTATGCGGGTTCGCGCCACTTCGATGCGCATGCCTACCGCACCGAGGACTACGAAGGCGTGAAGGACTTCGCCCGCGGCTGCATGCGCACCTATCTGGTGCTCAAGGAGAAAGCTGCACAGTTCAACTCCGATAAAGAGATCCAGGCTTTGCTGGCGGAGATCCATGCCGATGATGGCAGCATGGCTTCATTCTTCGGAAAATACAGCCCGGAGAAGGCGGCTGGACTCAAGGCGCAGTCGTTCGACCGCACCGCCATCAGTGGGCGCGGCTTGCAGTACGAGCAACTGGACCAACTGACGATCGACCTGCTGCTTGGTGTACGCGACTGATATGAATATAGACTGCATCCCCCTGGAAAACGAAAGACTGCACCTGGAGATCGCCCGGTCCATTGGACCGCGTATTCTCGGTTTGAGCCTGGATGACAGTCCGAACCTGCTGGCAGAACTCCCCGATCTTGTGACCCACCGCCCGGATGGTAAAACCTATCATTTCCAAGGCGGTCATCGCCTGTGGCTCTCACCGGAAGATGCCATCCTGTCCTATGAATTGGAAGATGACCCGGTGGAGATCGTCCCGATCGAAAACGGGCTCAGGATCACAAAGTCGATCGGCGCAGAGACGGGGATCGAGAAGTCCATCCAGGTGGTGGTTCCGGATCAAACTCCGAAGGTGGTCATCACCCATCAGCTGAAGAACTGCAGCTCAAATCCAGTCAAGTGCGCCCCTTGGGCTATCACCCAGCTCCGGACGGGAGGGGTAGCGATCCTGCCAATGAACGAGGCGGATACGGGGCTCCTGCCCAACCGGAACCTTGTCCTCTGGCCTTACACAGACCTTGGGAATCGTAATATCCAATTCGGTCGACGGTACCTCATCGTGAACGCAGCCATGGAATCCCCTTTCAAAGTTGGCTTCGCCAACCCGGTCGGTTGGTTGTCATACTGGTTGGAGGATACCTTGTTTGTGAAGTCTGCCGAGTATGAGTCGCAGGCTACCTATCCGGATTATGGCAGTTCAAGTGAATGTTATTGCAACGCTCAATTTATGGAGCTTGAGACCCTTGGCCCCCTGCAGGAGCTCCAACCAGGCAGCTCGATACAGCACGTTGAAACCTGGCAGCTCTTCCACATACCTGCCTGGCCTGAAAATGAAAGCGCTGTACAACTACTCGTTGAGCAACTGGGGTTGAGGTAACCATGGCTGTTTTCCTGGGCATCGATGTCTCCACTACCGCCAGCAAAGCTTTGCTGATCGATGAAAATGGGGAAGTGCTTGCGACAGCCTCCCACACTCACACACTCCAGACCCCCAAACCGCTGTGGTCAGAGCAGGATCCGAACGAGTGGTGGCAGGCAGTCACAGACAGCATCCGGTCAGTGATGGAAAAGGCCGGAATAACGGGGGAGTCGATTGCTGCGATCGGTCTGACCGGGCAGATGCACGGGTTGGTGCTCCTCGACAAAGCGGGGCAGGTCCTGCGCCCTGCCATCCTGTGGAATGACGGTCGCACTCAGGCGCAGTGTGATGAGATCCATGCCAGAGTCGGGAAAGAAAAGTTCATCCAGATCACCGGGAATGTTGCCCTGACCGGTTTCACTGCCCCCAAGATCCTGTGGGTGAAAGAGAACGAACCTGAGATTTATGCACGGGCAAAGCATGTATTGCTCCCCAAGGACTACATCCGCTACCGCCTGACCGGCGAGTATGCCATGGACAAGGCGGATGGCGCCGGAACAGTGCTCTTCGACCTAAAGGGGCGTAATTGGTCTGATGAACTGTTGGGGATGCTGGAGATCCCTCGCTCCTGGATGCCGCCTACATACGAGGGCCCCGAGTTTACCGGGCGGGTGAGCGCGGATGCCTCGACGATCACTGGATTGAAAACCGGTACCCCAGTGGCAGCAGGCGGCGGTGACCAGGCTGCCGGGGCGGTGGGGGTGGGAGCGGTGGAACCGGGCATTGTCGGGCTGACGGTTGGCACGAGCGGCGTGGTCTTCGCCACCACGCCCTCGGCTTTAATCGAGCCAGAAGGACGACTGCACGCTTTCTGCCATGCCGTGCCGGGGATGTGGCATTTCATGGGCGTGATGCTCTCGGCGGCTGGCAGCTTGCAGTGGTATCGCGATACGCTTTCTTCAGACATGTCATTTGATGACCTGCTGAAAGAAGCCGAATCCGTCCCCGCCGGAAGTGAAGGCTTGCAGTTCCTGCCATACCTGAGCGGCGAGCGCACCCCGCATCCCGACCCGCTGGCGCGCGGGGCTTTCATCGGCCTGACCCTGCGCCACACACGCGGTCACATGACGCGTGCCGTACTGGAGGGTGTGGCATTCGGGCTGAAAGATAGCTTTACATTGATCCGGAATGCGGGATCAGGAGAGATCACCCAGGTTCGAGCCTCTGGCGGTGGAACGAAGAGTTTGCTCTGGCGGCAGATCCTGGCTTCTGTTCTTGAAACTGAACTGGTCACGGTGAACACCATCGAAGGGGCTGCATTTGGCGCTGCGCTGCTTGCGGGCGTGGGGGTGGGATCATGGAAGGATGTGCCTTCTGCGTGCAGGGAAACTGTGAAGATCACCGGAAGCTGCCAGCCCAACAAAGATCAAACGGATCTCTATCGCCAATCGTATGCGTTCTACGAGGAGCTGTACCCGGCACTCAAGGCGAGTTTTCGGAAAATGCACTGAACAATATTTTCATTTCCCTCGGGCGGTCTTCCCCAATCAGATCAAGGTTAGTGGCGATGGACATGCTGGTCAAGTTATGACTCCGGCAGGATTATGAAATATCGGAATTAAACCCCGAGATTTCATGCTATGTGAGTTTTAATACTGGCGAGGTTATTTATTATCACACCAATGATGGAATTCATCTCAATGTGGAAGCGCATAGAAATCCGGGATCGGCTATTGCAGGCATGATCATGGAATTGTGGCCGAATACTTGCTGCTGAGCTCACAATTATCTTTACAACACTTTGAAGAACGATGGCTTTTTTATTGATAGATTGGTTCAGATTCCCAAAAGTCTATAAAGTATCGAATATTGCTTATTTGCAATCATGCTTATTTAGAATATAATGTAAGCATGGTTGTAAAAGATAAAGCAAATCCAATTGGCAAAATTCGAGATATCCTAAAAGGTCAGAACGGGATTCTATTAACCTCTGATCTGGTCAAACATGCTATTCCGAGAACATACATTTCCATCCTGGAAAAGAAAGGTGAGGTTCAGCGGATTTCCAGAGGAGTTTATTCGGCCACTGGCTATATGGTCGATGAGATGGTTTCCATTCAGTCAAGATATAAGGGGGTGCTCTTCTCCCACGGGACTGCCGCTTACTTGCTGGACTTGACTGATCGGACCCCGCTCTTTTACTCTGTCACGGTTCCTTCCGGATACAATGCGACTTCTCTGAAAGCAAACGGGGTGAAAATGTACTTCGTGAAACGCGAACTATACCAGTTAGGATCGATCACGCTGAAATCACCCCATGGGAATGATATTAAGACACTGAATCTCGAGAGAACAGTATGCGATGTATTACGCAGCAGGAACCAGGTTGATATCCAACTTGTCAACGAAGTATTGAAGCGTTATGTCAAGAAAAAGGAAAGGGATCTGGGTTTGCTCTATCAGTACGCTGGACAATTCAGGATCCAGAAGATCGTCAGGGAAACCATCGAGGTCCTTCTATGAATAAGGCGATGCAGCTCAAAGACAAAATCAAGAACCTGGCATTGAAGAACCATATCCCTGCTCAGGCGGTTTTGCAGAACTTCATGCTGGAACGTTTGCTGGAAAGGATCTCGGTCTCTAAATATAAAGAGACATTTGTCCATAAGGGAGGCATGCTGATCGCCTCCATGGTGGGGATCAGCAACCGGACAACCATGGATATGGACGCGACTCTGAGAGGCTACCCGTTATCTGAAGAAACGATGCGGGAAGTGTTTTCTGAGATCTGCGCCATTCCATTGGAGGATGAAGTTACCCTGACCCTGGATCACATTCTTCCCATTCGGGAGGAAGACGAATACGGTGGTTATCGGGTGGCAATCGTTGCCAGGTATGAATCAATCAACACGCCACTCAAAATTGACATTACTACCGGCGACGTAATTACCCCAATAGCTGTTCGATATGAATATCATTCGATCCTCTCGAATAAGAAAATCAAAGTCTGGGCGTATAACATCGAAACGATCCTGGCTGAAAAAGTGGAAACCATTTTTCGGCGAAGCGTGCTCAATACTCGATCGAGGGATTTCTACGATGTCTACATCATTGTGAAAACCAAGCACCGGGAGATAAATACGAAGACATTTATAGCTGCGTTGAAGGCAACTTCTGAAAGAAGGGGATCGCTACAAGCGCTGCTGGGCAAGGACAGGATATTGGCGACCATTCAATCGGATCCCACCATGCGACAGAGGTGGGAGCGGTATTGTAAAGAGAATTATTATGCCGAGGGCATCGAGTTTGATGATGTGATTGAGGCCATGATTGAACTCTTGGGTTCGGTATAACCCTAAAAGGGTAGCGGTATAGAAGTATTTGTAGCAGCGGAAAGATACTTATTGACTTATTACCGTAGAATTCTTATTAACAGAAACGGCCATTCAGGTTAATAACAGCGCGCGTTATTAACATTTAGGTCACGATTTCCAAAAAGGGAACCTTGCAAAGGTCCGAAATAATTCAGGTAGAGCGTGGGGTTACCGTTGGCATGCTCTTCAACCCGTTGTATTGCCAGCGTGATGTTGGCTTCGCGTACCAGCCAGGGGAATAGCGCCTCGACTGCTTCAAGCAATTTGGAATTTGTCCATCGGGTATCCAGCAAGGTGAAATCCAGATCCTCGGAAAAACGGTAATCCGGGATGTATGTTTTCTTGATCGCCGTTCCGCCTTTGAAAGCCAGAAGGTCACGGAGAGGGGTGGCAGCAATGGCATACAAGACCCAGGTCAAAACATAATCTTTCTCGATCGTTTTGTCGCCTAATCTGAGACGATGAGCCATTTTTGAAATTTCAGCCGGTTGGATCATGTCAGGTGGATGCAACTCCTTCCAGGGTTTCGTTATCAATGTTGATCTGCAACCGCCAACGGCTAAGGAAATGGCCATCCGCGGGCAGGAAGGGATCAAGCAGGGCATAGCTTGGTCCAAGCCACTCTTGCAGATCGGTTTGTATCTGATGCGTGCCAAGACCATAGAATTCGAGCAGGTAGCCCAATCGTTTGGCTGCAGCCTGATTACCCAGCCGGCGGGCATACGCAGCCAGCTTTTCCCAATCAAGCGTATCTTTACGGATCAGCAGCCCGCTGGCAACCTCGCTTACCCCGGCGCAAAGCTCCGGGCGTGCCAGTCCATCCAGGATGGTGCGTTCCGGATCGCTGACTTGAACCTGTTCTCCTGCCGAGATCCAAACCGGCGCATGCCCCCACAGGTTTTCCGTTTTCGTTGTTACAAACTGGTAGGGCACCTTGAGAATGGTTCGGGAATTCAACCGACGGGGTGTGGAAATGATCACTCGGGTAACTGGCCGGGTCAGCATGTTGTGAACTTCCATGGCACTCTCGTGCGAAACATAATACGGCACATCGCCCGCCAGTTCACGGGCGATCACCAGCCGATTGGCTTCAGGGAAGGCATCGTCTCCAGCCGAAGGGGAAACGATGGCATATTTACCTGCCCCCAACTTGACCAGCCAGCCGGCTCTTGTCAGCCGGAGGAGTGCTTGCTGCGTGGCAGCATAGCTTTGTCCGGTGACATTCTGGGCGTCCTCAATGGAAAAAACAATCTGCCCCTGGCCTGCCAAAGCGGTGAACAGGCGTGAATTCTTGGAGCCGAGGGTTTTCGAATAGACAGTCATTATGTTTTATGTCCAAAAAATGACGACTTTCGTAATTTTATATACATAAAACATAATTTATGCAATGGATTTTGTCGGAAAGTATTCGCTCCAATGATGCGATCTGCCCACACCTTCCGATTGATGCAAATCGTTGATTATTTCAAGCGTTGCCATGATGATATCTGGCATCATCATTTCCGGCATCGTATTCGTTGTGGCAGCTTTGATTGTCGCTATTATCGTTGTTGTTGTCGGCATCACCGGCAACAAGAATGATCTTGCACCTTCAACCTTGCATCCCTGATTGGATTTCCCCTCCCGGTTTCAAGACGCTCTGTTCTGTCTAGCGTATTTATCATGCCCGGCTGTTTCGTAGAGAAAAGTGCGTCTGCTGGGGATTGTGGTACAAAATCAGTTTCTATGGGCCTGCTTTCTGGAGCCGCCAGGCCAGGGCTGTGAACCGCTGGGTCACCTTGTTGTTGCGCACCGCGATGCTGATCGCCCGCCGGTTGCCGGTCAGGACACACAGATCACGGGCGCGGGTGATGGCGGTGTAGAGCAGGTTGCGCTGCAACATCATGTAATGCTGGGTTACAACCGGCATGACCACCGCCGGGAATTCCGAGCCCTGAGCTTTGTGGACCGAAACGGCATAGGCCAGGGTCAATTCGTCCGCTTCGCTCCAATCGTACACGGCCAGCCGGTCATCGAAATCCACCGTCAGGGTTTGCTCGGTCAAATCGATCCCCTGGATGAAACCGATATCCCCGTTGTAGACATCCTTGTCGTAATTGTTGCGCGTCTGCATGACCTTGTCGCCAATCCGGAAGGTGACGCCAAACAATCTTCGTTCAGCTTTGGTGCCCTCCGCCGGGTTCAGTTTCTCCTGCAGACGCTCGTTCAGGATGCTGATGCCGGCCGGGCCGCGGTAGATCGGGGAAAGCACCTGGATGCCTGCCAGGGGATCGAGACCAAATTTCTGCGGAATCCGCTTGGTCACCACCTCCACTACCCAGTCGGCGGCTGCCGCTGCATCCTCGGCCGGGAAGAGATAGAATTCGCCATGATCTTTGGAGAAGACCGGTATCTGTCCAGCGTTGATACGGTGGGCATTGGTGATGATCTGGGAGCCGGCTGCCTGGCGAAAGATGGTTGTCAAGCGCGTAAGCGGGGCGACATCGCTGCGAATCAGATCACGCAGCACATGCCCGGCGCCCACGGATGGCAACTGATCGACATCTCCCACAAACAAGACATGCGTTCCGGGTTGCACGGCTTTGAGCAGGTGGTTGGTCAGGAGCAGGTCCAGCATGGAGGCC
>JBFYSM010000356.1:0-14493 GCA_041301605.1 Chloroflexota bacterium
GGCGAGTATGGCCTGAACGCGGCCGTCTGCGGGCACTTCGGAGCTCCGGTCGTTATGATCACAGGCGACCAGACAGCCTGCGCACAGGCAACCGAACTGCTGGGGGATTTGGAAACCGTGATCGTCAAGCAGGCCAATGGTTTTTCGTCGGCGGAATGCCTCCCACCGGCAGTAACCCACAAAAAGATTGAAGAAGCTGCGAATCGGGCTGTCGAACGGTTGAAAGAGGGGAAGGCGCCGAAGCCGTATACTGTCTCCCTGCCGGTGAGGGTAACCGTGGAATTCTTGCAACCGGAGATGGCGGAGCGGGCGGTGCGCCTGCCGAACGCAGTACGCCTGGATGGCAGGACGGTCACCTTCATGTGCCCGGATATGGTATCCGCCTACATGGAGTTCCGGGCGGCAGTTGCGCTGGCGTGAGCATATCTCCTCATGCGGAAAAGTGCTCGTAAAATGGCAAGTTCCTGCATAGGATGCGCGTTATGAAATGTGTCGTCATCCCAAAACCCGGGGAAGTCATTCTCTCCGAGCGGGAGATCCCTGCACCGGTTCCGGGTGAAGTATTGATCCGGGTCATGGCCAGCGGGATCTGTGGAACGGACATCCACATCTACAACGGCGAGTACCTGGGGGATTACCCGGTCATCCCGGGGCACGAGTTTTCTGGCCTGGTGACCGCGGTTGGGAGCGAGGTCAGGCGGTTCAAGGTGGGGGACAGGGTGGCAGTGGAGCCGAATATCTCTTGTAACAATTGTGTCCACTGCCTGAACAACCGCCAGAACTTCTGCCTGAACTGGCAGGCGGTCGGCGTGACCCTGCCCGGCGGGATGGAGCAGTACGTTACTGTTCCGGAGCAGGCTGCCTTCGATATCGGTGATCTACCTTTCGAACAAGGCGCTTTCATGGAGCCCCTGTCATGCGTGATTCATGGTATTGAACGGGCGCAGATCGAACTCGCGGACCAGGTCGCCATCCTCGGCGCCGGCCCGATCGGGAACCTGATCCTGCAGGTTGCCCGCTTGCAGGGAGCCTCGCAGGTCACCATGCTGGAGAACAATCCCGGCCGGGCGACCCTGGCGCGCCAGATGGGCGCGGACTTGGTAGTCGACCGCATGGAAGATTTTCCCCTGGATTCCTATGATGTTGTCATCGATGCCACCGGCGTCATCCCGTTGATGAACTGTACCATCGACCTGGCGCGGAAAGGCGGGACGGTGCTCTTGTTTGGCGTCCCTCCGGCGGGAAAGAACCTGGAGGTGGAAGCCTTCAAGATCTTCCGGAAAGGGCTAACGCTTTTTTCTTCCTTCACATCCGTTCGGAATTCCTTCCAGGCGGTCGACCTGCTCCGGACTCACCAGGTTTCGGTCGAGCCGTTGATCTCACACCGTTTGCCTTTGGATGAAATCTCAAAGGCTTTCGAGATGATCGAAGGCCATGATCCGCTGGTCAAGAAGGTGATCATCCTTCCCAACGAATAATTGTTGAGCAGGTATGAGGATTGTTAGATCTTGAAATTAGAAAATCGTTCCTGTGCGCTGGAAAATGGTTGTTGAGGGGAAAGGGCGGATTCGGAATTCCCAAATGATGTATAATTGTAATGTATATTGGAGGTTGATATGGGCGACATGATGGTTCGTAAGCAAATCTATCTTCCCAAGCGGCAGAACCAGGTTCTCAAACGGCTGGCGAAGCAACGCGGGATCAGTGAGGCGGAGGTGATCCGTCAGGCGTTGGAGCGCGAGGAACAAATGTCTGCGCCCATAGTCCGAGACAGCAAGAAAGCCATGGATGAGATAATCGCCTTTGTACGTTCCATGCGGAATCGTCCTGAACTTATGCAGGGGGAGCCTGTTCGTTGGAATCGCCAGGAGTTGTACGAGGAACGCGAGAATCGCTGGGCTAAGAACGATCAAGGAGGGTAACTTATGCCGACGGTGTTAATGGATACCAACATCCTTGTGTACACTTTTGAGCCGCGTGATGTGGAACGTCAGGAGAAGGCGATCTCTATTGTTTTAGAATTAGAGCAGAGTGGAGCAGGGTGTTTGAGTGTGCAATGCCTGTCGGAGTTCGTAAATGTGATGGTATCAACACAGCGCCTCACGATTGGCCAGGCGGTTGTACAGGTGGAAAAGTGGATTTATTCATTTCCTGTCTTCAACCTGACCCCGCAGATCGTGCTCGAAGCCGCCCGCGGCGTGCGCGACCACGGACTGGCGTACTATGATGCCCAAATTTGGGCGGCGGCGCGGCTCAACCAGATTCCAGTTGTTTTTACCGAAGATTTCCAGGACGGGCAGATCCTCGAAGGCGTGCGATTTGCCAACCCTTTCGCCGGAACGTTTAATTTGGAAGAGTGGGTGTAGTTACATCCCTTCTCGTGCTTGCTCTGTGGATTGAACTGTTGTATATTTATCGCCAGGGAACACTTGTATGATTTTCGAATGGGATGCGCGCAAAGCAGGGAGCAACTTCCGAAAGCATGGCGTGGCTTTTGCCGAAGCCGCTACCGTCTTTGGAGACAACTTGTCGATCACAATCCCTGATCCTGACCATTCCAGGGAGGAAGATCGTTACATCACGATTGGCTGGTCGAACCGCCGCAGATTGTTGATGGTTGCCCATGCAGATCGCGGTGACCGTATTCGAATAATAACCGCCCGTGAGTTGACCAGAAGTGAGCAAAAAGCCTATGAAGAAGAAACCAACTGAAATTAAAGAATTACGCCCCGAATATGATATAAAATCTTTACTCAAAGACGGTGTGCGTGGGAAATACGCGCAGCAATACCACGCGGGGACCAATCTCGTCTTGCTTGAACCGGATATCGCCAAAGCCTTCCCGAACGAGAAGGCGGTCAATGATGCCTTGCGGTTGGTGATGAAGTTGAACAAATTGCAGGAAAAGGCTGGACAGGGGGCAAGGCAATGAAACGGGGGACGGAAGGGTGGCTCAACCAGATCATGGTCGTTTTTACGGAGGATTTTCAGGATGGGCAGATTTTGGAAGGTGTGCGCTTCGCCGATCTTTCGTCGATCAGCGGCCGCCGGTTTACGCCTTCGATGGCCCAAAGGGGCGGCGCTTCTCCCTGTTCCTCGCGGCGAACGCGGCGTCGTTCCTTGCTGGGGTATTGATTTTTTGGGAATGACCGGCAAGAAAGAAGCGGACAATTTCGCCGGGATGTGCAGCCTTCCGGTTTAGCCGGATGTTAGGTAATAAAGAGAAGTTTGAAAATGGAGGGAATCAAACATGTCACCGAAGAATCGTGGTTGATAACGCATTCTTTTTGGATATGAAAGTTTATGGATTCAGATATAAAGAACATAAAGCCATGTGCTAATAATCATTTGTGGTAAAACTTCAATATGGTTCCGCCTGATAATGAGATTGATGAATCAAAAAGGGTTATCCAAAAGTCTACTGGTGTTACACCGGCAGAACAATATTTGGTTAGATTATGTGAGCATTCGTTTCTTAGTTTATGGAGTTATCCTGGAGTATACAGAGATCAAACACCTGGAAGAGGATCAGAGTGGGGCAAGGAGGTTTGCGATTTATTAGTTGTTTTTGAAAACCACATACTGATTTTTTCTGATAAGCATTGTAAGTTCCCTAATACCGGTAATCTGTATTTGGATTGGTCAAGATGGGTACGGAAAGCCGTACTTGAATCAGGGGGGACAATTATATGGAGCCGAAAGGTGGATCAGAACTCATCCTGATCGTCTCTTTATCGACCCAAAGTGTAAACATCCGTTTCCAATTGATCTACCTGATATGGCCAAAGCTAAATTTCACCGCATTTTGGTGGCCCATGGTGCATCCGAGAGGTGCATACAGGAATTAGGAGGAAGTGGTAGTTTACTCATTGACTCTAGCACAGTTGGGAAAGATCATCTAGCTGAAATCGAAAATGGAGGAATGCCTTTCTCTGTTGGACAGATTAATTCGAAACGGGGTTATGTGCATATTTTTGATGATACGACACTCAACTTAGTGTTGACGACTTTAGACACTATATCTGATTTCACAGCATACCTTGAGAAAAAAGAATTGTTACTGGGCCGAGGAATTAATATAGTCGCTGCAGGGGAAGAAGAATTACTTGCATATTATCTCAAAGATTTAAACCCCGAAGGCGAGCATGATTTCGTCATCGAGCCAAACATTGATGGAATTTTCATTGATGCGGGTTTCTGGGACAATTTTATAAAGAGTCCAGAAAGGTTGTCGCAGATTGAGGCAAACCGAATTAGCTATTCATGGGACGCTCTTATTGAGAAATTCAACTATCACATCATGAACGATAGCCAATATATAAGTGATCCTCTTGGAGCACGAAATCAAGAATTGACAGTTAGATTCCTGGCTCGGGAACCTCGCACAAGAAGAAGAATGTTAGCCGCGTCTTTGATCGAGCTAATTGAAAAAAGCCCAAAATCTTATAAGGCGACGCGAGTGATGGCGCCATCAAAAAAAGGGGATCCATACTTCGTGTTTTTATTAGTTCCTCATCTTGATGGAATACCGAGTCAGGAATATCGTGAGGTGCGAGCCAAATTTTTGGAGGCTCATTGTATGGTTACCAAGCTGACTTTTCCTGATGCTCTAGCCTAAGTTTTGTGCAATCAAGGGCCGAATCGTGAAAAACGGCCTAAAAATGAAAGATTTCTGGTACCTTACCAACTGAAGCCGGAGCCTGTATGCTCATGATCATTTCCGATCAAGCGAGGAATGGTTATGAGCAGCGACAGAATTGAAGTACAACACACCCAACATGCCTTTCTGGTAGCCTGGGGCTGGTTTGGCGAATACATTGGTCTGATCCGGCGCATCCTGGCAGTGCCGCTGAAACAGAAGCGCTATCAGCATACGCCTCAGGGTAAAGTTCTGGAATTCCTGGTTGCCATTCTGGGCGGGATGAGGCATTTGCAAGATATCAGCCGGTCTGCCCATCCCCTGGACAAAGATCTGGCAGTGGCACAAGCCTGGGGACAGGAGAGCTGGGCAGACTACAGCGGGGTCAGTCGTACGCTGAGTGGGCTGAGTTGGGATGAAGCCCGCCAGATCGCGCAGGAGTTGGAGCAGATCAGCCAACCCTACCTCGCCGCCGAATTGGATTTGCTGCGCTCAGCGGGGGAACGTATCCGCTATGATGGCGATCTGACCGGCCTTCCGGTCTCCAACACCAGCCGGACCTACCCCAATGCGGCTTTCGGCCACATGGACGATGCGATCCGGCTGGGGTATCAAGCTGCGCTGGTCAGTCTGGAAAGTCCGACTTACGGACGGTTGTGGCTCTCGATCGCCCATCATCCAGGGGATACAGTTTCTTGCACCCAGGCTGAAGCCCTGATCCTGGCCGCTGAAAGGCGCACTGGCCTGCGCCCGCGGCGGCGTACTGAAATGCTGCGCAGCCGCATTCAAGCCTTCGAGCAGCAGATCGTCCAGATCAGAGGGCGATTGGAGACCCAGAAACGGCTGGTGCAGCAAGCCCAAGAGCGGTTGGAAGAGGTCGAGCAGCAGGAACTGGAACGCCAGCGGCAGTTGGACGAACTGGCAAGCCAATACCAGGCCAAAAAGCGCCTGGAACGTCCCACCAGTCGCCTGGCGCAAGCCCGCCAGCGACTTCAGGCATCTGCAAAACGCTTGCAAAGCCGCCAGAAAGCCTGGCGAGAAGCGCAGCGCCGTCTGGACAAGACCGCAACGCGTTGGGAAGGGCAGCAAACCGAACTGAGCGTCATGCAGCAGCGCCTGACCCGCTTTGAACAGGAGAATGTCGCCAATCCCGAACGGGTCGAAGCCGAGTTCCGCCTGGATGCCGGTTTTGGCAGCTACGAGAACGTGGCGTTGTTGATCGAGATGGGCTATGAGGTTTACACCAAACCTCACAGCCACCGGGTGGTGACCTTTCTGCGGCAGCAGGTGGATGATCAAACTGCCTGGGTGCGGGTGGGGGCCAACGCCGAACTGGTTGCTTGGAGCAAGATGCCACTCAAAGGTTGCCCCTACCCCTTGGATGTTGCCCTGGAGCGCTTCTACACCGGCAAAACCCGCAAACACAGCGCACTCTTCCACTTCGGAGAAGACCCGGTCACGCTCAACCCCCCAGCCTGGTTCGAGCACTACAACGGCAGGCAAACCATCGAAGCCGGGATCAAGGAGAGCAAACAGGTTTTCTACCTGCACCACATCAAAGTGCGATCCGAGCCAGCCATCTACTTACAGGAATGTTGCGTGATTTTCGCCGCTAATTTCATCCGCTGGGCTTCACACTGGCTGGCAAGCCAGGCGCAACCCGACGAAAGCAGCTTGGATGTGTGCAAGCTGGGCATCAAGTGCCAGGTGCAAGTGGCCGCCCACGTTTCGGCGCAGGTGATCCGGAATTCAGAAGGCAGGTTGTTAAAGTTCAGCGAGCACAGCGCCTTTGCAGGCAAGGTGCTCCGATCACCAGGCGGCGGTTACCTGCCGCCTGGCAGACCGAAATTTTGGTTTTTGATGCCGTTTTTGATCAAATCGCATCTGATTGCACAACCGTTACGCTAGATATCGTAGGAATCGCTACTGAGTCTGGTACCGATGAATATAGATCTGAAGATGCTATTTATATGGATGTTAGGACTTGGACAGCAGAGATGGAGGCAGAGGCAAAAAGTCTTCAAGAAGATTTGGGTATCCTGACCAACTATACAATGCACAGGGCTAAGGTTTTGGAGTACCCTCGTTCAGCTAAGAAAAACAGAAAACGTCATAAACCAAAGAAATCCATGTGAAGCGGGGATTCGAATACTCAGCCCCGCTTTTGAAAATAGGTAGAAATTCAGAAAAGTAAAACAATATCAGCATTTTCCAGTGACAGATTCGACAATCCGCTGAATTTTTTTGCGTTATAATTCAAGTTGTCAGACAACTTCCCCTATCTTCCCAGGAGTTTCCCAAAATGACCACGATCGATCTCACCATCCACAAAGACCGCCGGGCGCGCGCTATCCAGCGCGCCCGCGAGCGCAACATCATCATCCCCACCTTCGCGCAGATGAAAGATCCGGCCCTGATCCCCGCAAAGGTGAAGGAAGAATTGAAAGGCATCGGCCTGTGGGATGTCCACCCGCGCAACCTGTACCGCATCACCTGGAAGAACGAGCCGAAAGCCAGCGGCGGCGGCTTCGGCGGCGTCAACTGGCTGGAACTGCCCCCTTCGCTAACGGGTGTCCCGGCGCGCATCATCGTGCTGGTCGGCAAGTGGTTCCCGACCGGGGCGCACAAGGTGGGGGCGGCGTTCGGCTGCCTCGTGCCGCGGCTGATCACCGGCCAGTTCGACCCGACTACCCAGAAGGCGGTCTGGCCATCCACGGGCAACTATTGCCGGGGCGGGGCGTACGATTCAGCCCTGCTGGCCTGCGAGTCGATCGCCATCCTGCCGGAGGAGATGAGCCGCGAGCGCTTCGAGTGGCTGGCGAACATCGCCGGGGAAACGATCAAGACCCCCGGGTCCGAATCGAACGTCAAGGAAATCTTCGACAAGTGCTGGGAACTGCGCAAGTCGGGCCAGGACCTGATGATCTTCAACCAGTTCGATGAGTTCGGCAACTATCTGTGGCACTACGAGATCACCGGTCACGCCATGGAAGAAGTGCTGGGGCAGGTCATGGGTCCGAAGGATGTCTACCGGGGCATGGCCTCCGCCACCGGCTCGGCCGGGACCATCGCCAGCGGCGACTACATGAAGCAGCTCTTCCCCGGCAGTCTCATCGTCGCCAGTGAAGCCTTGCAGTGCCCAACCCTGCTGGAGAACGGCTTCGGCGCCCACCGCATCGAGGGCATTGGCGACAAGCACGTTCCGTGGATCCACAACACCAAGAATACTGACATGATCGTTGCCATCGATGACAACGCCGTGGTCAACCTGTCCCGCCTGTTCAACGAGCCCGCCGGGCGCAAGTACCTGATCTCGATGGGTGTGCCTGAGGCGCTTGTCTCGCAACTGGACTTGCTGGGTTTCTCCGGCATATCCAATGTGCTCTCGGCGATCAAGGCCGCCAAGTACTACGAGATGGATGAGAACGATATCATGGTCACGGTGCTGACCGACTCGATGGAACTCTACCAATCCCGCTTGAAGGAGATGCACGCCGAGTACGGCGAATACAGCGAGCGGGACGCCGCCGTCGATTACGCCCGCTGGCTGATGCAGCAAAGCACCGACAACCTGCTCGAACTGCGCTACGAAGACCGCCGCCGGGTCCACAACCTGAAATACTTCACCTGGGTCGAACAGCAGGGCAAAACCTATGAAGAGATCCTGGATATGTGGAACAACCGCGACTACTTCACCTCGATCCAGAAACAGGTTGGAGAGATCGACGAGTTGATCGTGGCGTTCAATAAGGATGTAGGGTTGGGGTAGTTGGGTAGTTTGGTAGTTTTATGGTTCGGTAGTCTGGATGATGGATTGGAAGGATCGGGCTGCTCGCTGGGGTGCGGGTGGCCTGATTTGTTTTCTTTGGGAAATGCCTGCTTATTTCTAACGCGAATGTCACGAATGAGCGAATTTTGCGAATGAGAACAGACTGGTCGCCTGGCACTTTCTAACAAATGGTGGTCGAGTAGCCCCGAAGGTTCTTTGAGGGGCGTATCGAAACCACATTTCAGCCCTTTTTTTGCTGGATGTTGGTCTCGATACGGCGGAAACCCACCGCCTACTCGACCAACGAACCGCTCTTGAAACAAACTGCCAGGTTGCTAGAAACAGGATAATTCGCGTCATCCATTTGCTGCATTCGCGTTGATGAGTGCTTTTTCACAATAATTTTTCCTTTGTGCCTTTGTGTTTAGACATCGACAACCTCTCGGGATACCATCGATTGCATCTTGTATCACTGCCCGGATTCTGATGTGATAATTCCAGGAGGTGCTATGGCTAAGACAAAGTCCACCCAGAATTATCGTGATCTCAGCACCGAGGCCGGTTTCCAATTCGAATTCCTGTGTGACCGGTGCGGCAAAATCCATGTCAGTGACCTCCAGCCTGTCAAAGGGGATGAATCCTACCTGTGGACGGATAATGTCAAAATCTCCCCCTCGATGGGGCTGGGGACGGCGGATGCGGGATCATCGATGCCGACTGGTTCGGCCAGTCATTTCATGAACGCAGCCAAGGATCGGTTGCGCGAGGAAATTGGCAATGAGAAGAGGGCACATTCGGCCACCTGGCTGAAAAAACATGCGTCTGCTTTTAGGCGGGCTGTGCGGGAGGCAAAACACCAATTCCACCAGTGCAAGGGCTGCGGTCGATGGGTGGGGGAGGACTGCTGGGACCAGGGCCAAGGCTTGTGCAAGGATTGTTTGGAGAACCAGACGGGCTGATTTCATTTGGGAATCAGGCATTCCAATCAGATAGCTAACAACCATATTTGAATACATCACTCGCACCGAGGCTGGAGCATGTTCCAGCCTCGGCTAATCTATCTTGGTCTGAATCCGCCCAAAATATTCTCAGTTGCAGTTAGCTCTCTGGGAGTTGCCGTGATGGATGGAAAGATATGGGGGTATGGGGCGGGCGAAGCCCGCCCCATACCCCCAATTTCCTCCCCCTTCCGGCGATTCCCAAAGAACCTTGCAGTTCTATTTTACGGAACCCGGCAGACGGCGTATAATTACCGGGTATTTACTTATATCTGGAGGCGCTTCCATGAGCGATAAAATCGCATTTACCACTAACTACTCCGATCACAGTACGGAGCGTGGTTTCCAGTTCGAGTTCAATTGCGACCGATGCGGAACGGGATTTCGTACCCGCTTCCAGCCCTTCGCGGCCGGAACCATTTCGTCTGCGCTGGATACGGCCAGCAGTCTCTTCGGGGGCGTTTTCAACCGTGCGGCTGATGTTGGAGAAAGGGTGCGTTCGGCGGCCTGGCAGAAAGCGCATGATGATGCCTTTGTTGATGCGATGGAAGAATTGAAACCCGATTTCATCCAATGCCCGCGTTGTTCGAAGTGGGTTTGCCGTAAGAGTTGCTGGAATACACGGAAGGGTTTATGCAAGGACTGCGCTCCTGATATGGGCGTGGAAATGGCGGCTGCACAGGCCAGCCGGACGGTGGAGGAGATCTGGGCCCATTCGAAGGTTGCTGAAGAAGACCGCGAAATGCTGAAAGAGGAAAGCTGGCGGGCGGGGGTGCGTGCAACCTGCCCACAGTGCAATGCACCGCTGGCGGAAAATTCCAAGTTTTGCCCGGAGTGCGGGGCAGCCATCAAAGCGGAAAGGTTCTGTACCAACTGCAGAGCCAAGATCAAGGCCGATGCCAAGTTCTGCCCGGAGTGCGGTACCAAACAAGGCTAAGCCAACCGAGTGCGGAACTTGTCCGCGCTCGAATTTTTTATCCAAAAGATTATGATTAAGCCGACCGCTCTCATCCTTGTCTGCCTCCTGCCCGCGCCGCGCGACCTGGAAATTGCGCGCCTGCTGGGCTGGTACCGCATCCCGTTCCGCACCGCGCCGAAAGTGGTTGCGGTGGATTACCTGGCTTTCTACCAGCCGGGGTCGTTTGGCAACCTCGCTGGTCGCATCGAGTGGATCGCCCCCGTCCGCGGTCACGAATTGGCCACGCGGGCTGAACTTCTGCGCAATGAACCGGACCACCCGCGCGCCCGTGAAGAATATTTCACGATCCAGTTGGGCGGACTCGAACGGCTACCGCACCCGATCCTGGCAGATAAATGGAAACGGCTGACTTTCCTCTATACGACCGGGGAATACCTGCTCAAAGCGCAGACCCTCAACGATCTGGTTGTGCAGAGCGACGAACGCCAGCTGCTCTGGCAATCCCTGCGCGAGCGGGCGCAGAATGAGCAGCTCTACAAGACTGACCTGCCGGAGGCGGATATCCCGCCAGAAGTGCTGATTGCTCTATTGGGGATCAAAGAATCGCCGGGAACATACGACCCGGCGGATTTGGATTAGCCTGACCCAAAGTACCTGTTGATCAGCGTGCGCTCTCTCGCGCACGAGGCCCAGCGCCTCATCACAAATCCCAGAACAAATGCAAACCCAGCAGGATGGCGGGGAAGAGTAGCAGGGTCAGTAATGAACCCACGCGCAGGAAATCTTTGAAAGTATAGCCTCCCGATCCCATCGCGATAATGTTGACCGGGTGGCCGATGGGGGATGGGAACACCAGGGAACAACCGAGCGCAATCGCCATGAGGAACGTGCGGGGATCGCTGCCTGTCGCTGCGGCGATGGTCAAGCCGATGGGAGCGAGGATGATGGGCGCGGCGGCCTGTCCCGTCATGGTGTTGGCCAGTGACATGGTTGTAAACAGCAACAAGGCGACCAGGACAAGCGGACTCATGTGTTCGGCTGCGTCGAGCAACCCATTCACCAGGGTGTCACTCAGACCGCTGGACTGGATGGCGATGCTGAGCGGCCACATCCCAGCGATCAGGAAGATGGATTTCCAATCGATGGCATGATAGGCCTCATCCATGCTGAGGCAGCCTGCCAGAATCATGGCTACCGCCCCGGCCAGACAGACCAGGGCGATCGGCAGCCAGCCGGTGATGGCAACCGCCAGGGTCACCAGGCCGATCGCGGTGGCCAGCGTAGCCTTGTTTGGCCGGGCGATGGCATCCACATCCTCTTCCAGGATGATGAAATCCCGCTCCTGGCCCAAGATGCGCAGGTTGTTGACTGTCCCCTGCACGAGCATGCCGTCCCCCACCTGCAGGGGCATGTTCGCAAAGCCGACGTGGATGGGCTTGCCTACCCGCCAGAGCGCCAGCACGGTCAGGTTCCATTTTTCGCGGAAGTGGATCTCCCGCAGGGTTTTCCCGGCCTGCTGGGAATGGGGGGCCAGCACGATCTCTGCCACCGTATCGGGGCTGCCATTGCTGTGCACCAGGGAAGGCTTTTTCTCCTCCAGGCGCAGGCCATACCTCCGAAGGTTTTCTTCATCCGGCTCGCCCTGGGCAAAGATCAGGTCCCCTTCCCGGATGAGCATATCGGAAGGCGGCGAGCAGATCAGCCTCCGCTTCCGCACGATGCTCAACACGTTCAGCCGAACCTTGTTGCGCCACTCGCCCTGCTGGATGGTTAAGCCAGCCATGACCGAACCGCGCTGGACGGTCACTTCCCAGAGCGAATCCACCATGCGGTAGGCTGTCAGCAGGTCCTCCCGGCGGCGAGGGAGGCGGGACATGATTCCCGAATCATTCTCGTTCTTCGGCAGCAGGCGGCGGCCGATAACGAGCATGTAAATGATGACAATGATCACCAGCGGCAGGCCGACCGGCAGGAAATCCAGCACGCCGAAGGGCTTCAGGCCTGCATCGCGCAGGGCGCTGCTGGTGATCAGGTTGGATGTGGTGAACAGGGTGGCCATTCCACCGGCAATGACCCCATAAGCAAGCGGGATCAACAATCGACTGGGAGGAATATGCGTCTGTCTGGTGAGTCCCATCACGGCCGGCATCAGGACTGCCATGGCAGCGATGTTGTTCATGAAAAGGGACAGGGTGGCACCGGCCAGCATCACCACCGCGATCAATCGCCCCTCTCCGTTGCCCGCCAGGCGCTTCATCCGTTGGCCCAGGCGGTAGGTGATCCCAGTTTGCTGCAACCCTTCGGCAATGACCGTGATGGCCAGGATGGTGATGACTGCCGATCCGCTAAAGCCAGCCAGGGCTTCTTCCGGTGAAACGAGGCGGGTGATGCCCAGCGTTACCAACACCAGGAGGGCAACCAGATCCGGGCGTAGCCAATTGCCGATCAACAGGATGGTCGCGAGGAGGGTGATCCCCAATGTAATGATGGCAGATATTGTCACAGGGCGATTATATCCTGTCCATTACCGTGGAAAATTGCAGTACACTTGGGACAATTCAGGTTGGTGGAGGAACGCCATGCTTTTGATCAAAAATGGTACATTGGTTACCGATACACAGACTTTTCCTGCCGATATCCTGGTGGAGGGGGAGAAGATCATCCAGGTTGGCACGTCGATCCACGCCCCGGATGCCGAGCCGGTCGATGCGATCGGCAAGCTGATCCTTCCCGGCGGTGTGGACCCGCATACGCACTTCGATCTGCCGATGTTCGGCACGGTCTCTTCGGACGATCACTATACCGGCACCAAGGCAGCCGCTTTTGGCGCGACAACGACGGTTATTGATTTCGTCTCTTTCGACTTCTCCACCTTCCGTCAATCGGTGGATGCCTGGCACAAAAAGGCCGGGAAGGCCGCCGTGGATTACTCTGGCCACATGAACCTGACCCACTTCGACGCGCAGATTGCTGCTGAAATCCCATCCCTGTCGGGAATGGGCATCACCACGCTGAAAGTGTTCACTGCGTATAACGGACGTTTGCGGATTGACGATGGCAGTATCTTCAAAGCCCTGCGTATTGCGAGAGAACATGGCATGTTGGTGATGGCGCATTGCGAAAATGGCGATGTTATCGAAACCCTGATTACCGAAGCCCTAATCACTCGTCACTCGACCCCGGAATGGCACGCCAAAACCCGCCCTGCCTGGGGAGCAGTAGAAGCCACCCTGCGGGCCTGCTCCCTGGCTGCGCAGGCGGATGCGCCGATCTACATTGTCCACATGAACGCGGGAGGGGAAGTGGATATGCTCCGGTATGCGCGTGAGCGCGGGGTGAAGGCGATGGGCGAAACCTGCCCGCAATACCTGTTCTTCACCGAAGATGATCTGCGCCGCCCGGATGGGGCGAAATGGGTTTGCTCCCCTCCCATGCGGACGAAGGTTGACAATCAACGTTTGTGGGATGGATTGGCTGATGGCACGATCCAGACAATCAGCACAGACCACTGTCCGTTCTTCTATGATGGCAGGAAGCCAATCTTGTATGAGGGGAAAGAAATCGCCATCCCAGGCAAGGAACTCGGCGCGCATGATTTCACCAAGATCCCCAATGGCCTGCCAGGGGTGGGTGATCGGTTACCGGTTCTTTGGACTGCCGGGGTCGGATCCGGGAAGATTACGGCGCAGCAATTTGTGGCATTGACTTCCACGAATCCAGCCCGCATATTTGGCCTGTATCCGCGCAAAGGCGCCCTCTTACCCGGTTCCGATGCAGACCTGGTCATCTGGGATCCGGACAAGAAGGTGAAATATAGCGTTGCTGTTGCTCAACACCGTACCGATTACAACCTGTATGAAGGCTGGGAGTTGACCGGCATGCCAGAGAAGGTGTTCCTGCGCGGGAGGTTGATTGTGGATGGGGAGCAATGGCTGGGCAAGGCGGGGGATGGGATGTTTTTGAAACGGGAGGCGGAGGTTCTGCTCTAACTTTCCTTTTCGGCATCAGCCTGATCATCCAATCCCCACTCGGAAGGATCGATCTTGTCGATATCATAGTCGCCCCACTTGCTGTCGAATGAACTGGCGAAAGTGACCATGTTGATGTAGTCGGAACGCTTGACAGCTTTGCGGATGACCGCTTCCCGCCGGGCGGCCACATCTTCGGT
>JBFYSM010000421.1:0-8057 GCA_041301605.1 Chloroflexota bacterium
ATTCCAGCGGGTGGACAGCACCCCGTCCAGCAACAGTTCCAACGGGGGATGATCGGCAATATCATCGTAGTAGTAGGGGAGTTCGATCCTCCCTTCCTGGCTGATGATGAAGGTGCCCGACATCTGCATGGCATCCTGCCCGGCGGGAGGGGTTTCCACGAGGTAGCCCTTCTTGCGGGCCTGCTTGATGGCTGCCCATACCTTGCGGTTCAGGAAAGTCTGGAACAGGTTGCCGCGCTCGAGGCCGTAGGCCTGGTAGGCCTTTCGTTCAGGGTCGGCAAGGACAAAAAGGCCTGGCGCATACTGCTTTGCAAACTCCGCAGATGCTTCCGGTATCCCCTGCATGATGACAGCGATTCCCAGTCCAGCCTTCTCGATGGCATCCTTTCCTTCGATGAGCTCGGACAGCATCTCCTTGCATTGCGTGCAGCCGAAATGGCGGGTGAATGCCAGTAGCAGGGGTTTCTTGGCCCACAGGCTGGACAGCTGCACCGGTTTCCCGGTTGTATCAAGGAGGCTCAAATCCGGGGCGGTGCTGTTGAAATTTAATCTCTTCTTCTTTCTCATCATTTCTCCTGGCGGGTATTAGAACTGATCTCATAAACTGTTGAACAGGCTCCCACGCCTGTTTTCGGATGGCATGCCCCCTTCGGGGATGCTAGGCGAGGAGCCGTCCCCTCAGGTTTTTGAGATGGTTTCCAGAATCTTTTCAGCGCTTCCTGTAAGGCTGGGCGGTGAACGTACCTAATGTGCAGATCGGAGAGGAACGATCGCCATTCCTTATGCCGCCTGTGTGCCTCGAAATTCTACCATCGAATATTGGAATTTGATCAGGGCGAGTTGGTTTCCCTTAAACGCAAGAATCCCCGGCCAATGCCGAGGATTCTTTTCGGGTTTTACTGGTTGGGAGCAGCCCTTGTAATCCATTCGTCAGTTCCCGGTTTTGGATGTCTGTTGATTTGTTGTCGGCTTATCCCTGGAGAATATCTTCAGCAGGATCATCACCCCGATCCCAAGCATCACAGAAGCCGGCCAGGCTTCCTGGAAGTGGCTGCCCAGCAAGAATGCCAGGATTGCGACAACTCTAAGGGGGTACTCAGCCATCTTGACATTTTCTTGACCTTCCCTGGGCACATCTTGACGATTTCTTAACCTATTTAGTGGCAGAATTTCTAGGTTTTCCCGCAACTTATGGAAAATGATGAACTGCGCCTATATGGTTCAGGGAACTCCAGGGATCTGCGGGATCCGTTAGGAAGGTCATATGAAACTTGAATCCACACAACAAAAGATGCTGGGCACCTTAAAACATACTTTGATTGGCAAACCGCTTGCAACAGCAGAAGCCCCACACCAGACCATCAGCAAGAAAATTGGATTGGCAGTTTTTGCATCTGACGCACTTTCATCCACAGCTTATGCCACCGAGGCGATCTTGGAAGTTCTGGCCTTTGCAGTGCCTGTGGCCGGGGCACTTGTCCTGGGATATTCGATCTACATCGCCATGGGGATCGTTTTCCTGTTGGGAGTGGTCACGATCTCTTATGAGCAAACAATTCACGCCTATCCGGGAGGCGGCGGTGCTTATATCGTCGCTCGCGATAATCTGGGCGAATTGCCAGCGCAGACCGCCGGGGCGGCCCTATTGACTGATTACATTTTGACCGTAGCTGTGAGCATCTCGTCCGGTGTAGCCCAACTCACCTCCGGGTTTCCGGCTCTGTATCCCTATCGCGTGCTGATCGCCGTTGGGATTGTGGGCTTCATGATGTTGGTTAATCTACGTGGTGTGAAGGAATCCGGTACAACATTTTCCATCCCCACTTATTTTTTCCTGGTTGTCACCATCATCACACTTGCGACCGGCTTCATACGTTACTTGGGTGGGAATCTTTCCCCGGTGACAGGAGTGGCTCCAGCCGTCATAGAAGCCGCACACGGTCTTAGCTTGTTCCTGATCCTGCGAGCCTTTTCCAGCGGATGCACTGCCCTGACAGGTGTGGAGGCTATCTCGAACGGCATTACCGCCTTCAAGGAGCCCAAGAGCAAAAATGCCGGCACAACACTGATCTGGATGAGTGCCATCCTCTCGGTTCTGTTCATCGGCATCACGTTCCTTTCCAGGCAAATCGGCGCCCAGTTCTCGTGGACGGAGACAGTGATCTCGCAGTTGGGGCGCGCTATTTGGGGAAATGGTGTGATGTGGTACATTCTCCTGGGAAGTACAACACTCATCCTGATCATGGCAGCCAATACCTCCTTCGCGGATTTCCCGCGCCTGGGGGCGCTGCACGCCGGGGATGGTTTCTTGCCGCGTCAGTTGACCTACCGCGGCAGCCGCCTGGTTTTCTCCTATGGTATTGCCGCTCTGGCAGGATTAGCCTCCCTATTGATCGTTATCTTTAGAGCTCAAACCACTGCCCTGATCCCCCTGTATGCCATCGGGGTCTTCCTTTCGTTCACGCTATCTCAGGTGGGAATGGCAGTCCGCTGGTGGAAGTCAGGTCACCTGAAGAAGGATGAAGAGATCATCCAGCAGGGGGGCGTGGTACGTTTTGACCCCAAGTGGCGAACGAAGATGATGATCAACAGTTTTGGCGCCATCCTGACCTTTGTGGTCATGATTGTGTTTGCCGTGACCAAGTTCGTGGATGGCGCCTGGGTAGTTGTGGTGCTGATCCCAACCCTGGTATTCATTTTCTTCCGCATTCACCACCACTATCGCAACGTGGCCCGCAACCTGTCGTTGGAAACCTTCGGCGAACCGGCACGTATAATGCGCAATCGGGTTATCATCCCCATTGGAGGTGTGCACCGCGGGGTGATGCATGCTCTGCGATATGCACGTACGTTCTCTAACGATCTAACTGCTTTATATGTGGCAATCGATCCTGTGGAAACAAGTAAAGTAAAAGAGAAATGGGCTACCTGGGGGGACGGTATCCGCTTACAGATCATCGAGTCACCTTATCGAACCCTAGTGGAACCGCTGATTGAGTATATTGACGAAATGGCTCAACTCAATTCCCCAACAACCTTGCTGACCGTGGTGGTACCGCAGTTCATCCCCGAGCATGCCCTTTATAAACAGCTGCATATGAATACTGCCGAGATCCTTCGAAAAGCCCTGCTGAACAAATATGATATGGTAATCATGGATGTACCCTATCACATCAAGAACGGGCACATGATGTAACCGCTTGATAACATCCTTCGGGCTGTTTTAGGGAGGTTATATGCGGATACGTTCAATCCAAAGCGGGGTGATAACCTTTATTCGGTGCTGCCTTGTTCTTACATGCCGGTTCTAAAACTTAACCGGTATCCTACGCCTGACTCAGTGTGAATATAGGTGGGACGAGAAGGGTCCGGCTCGATCTTGTGTCGCAGGTTGCTGATGTTGACCCGCAGGATGTGCAGGTCGTTATATCCTTCTCCCCAAACCTGGTGCAGGAGTTGATGGTTGGTGAGTACTTTCCCGGCAGGGGTTACCAGTGCCCGCAGGAGATCATATTCGGTGGGGGTCAGTTGTACTTCCCGATCGTCCATTGTTACCAGACGGTTTGCCAGATCGACCTTCAGGCCGCCCAATATGAAAACCGGTTCTGCAACCCCGCTAGCCTGGCGGCGCAGGATGGTGCGAATCCTGGCCAGTAGCTCCCCCACCCCAAAAGGTTTCGTGAGGTAATCATCCGCGCCGGCATCCAGTGCTGCGATCTTATCGGCTTCCTGCTCACGAACCGATAAGATGAGCACGGGTACCTGTGACCATTCGCGCAGGCGGCGGGTGACTTCAACACCATCTATATCAGGCAAACCGAGATCCAGGAGGACAAGGTCGGGTCGTTCCTTAACCAGAGCCATCAGCGCGTCCTTACCTGTGGATGCCTCGAGAACGACAAATCCCTCCCCATCCAATGCCACGCGCAAAAAACGACGGATAGCAACCTCATCATCGACAATCAAAACGCGCAGTCCATTTCTTGTCATTCTGTTATCTCCTTTGGGAGGATGATTCTAATGATCGTTCCTCCGCCAATCCGATTTTCTGCCTGTACCTTTCCGCCGTGGGCTTCCACGATCCCCTTGCAGATGGCCAGTCCGAGCCCAGTTCCACTGACGCTTTCAGGTCGTTGGACGCGATAGAACTTGTCGAAAACATGCTCCAGATCTTCGGCAGGGATCCCAATCCCGCGGTCGCAGATTTCGATCCTGAACGTATTCTGAACCTGTGACACGTTGATGTCAATCGGTCTGTCCGGTGGGGAATATTTCACAGCATTATCCAGAAGGTTCACCAACGCCTGTTCGAAGAGAGCCATATCCAAATTGATGAGATTCATCTCTGGTGGCAGGTTGACTATGATCTGCCTCTCGGCAAGGCGCTCCCCCAATTGCTCAAGAGCGGCACCAATAACATCCTGGATATCGCAAGGGCCCTTTTTTAGGTGGATGGCGCCAGCTTCGATGCGGGTCATATTGAGCAGGTTGCCCACCAGGCGATTCAACCGTTCAGCCTCCTCGTATGCGGTTTCCAGCAAGCTGTCTCTGGCTTCTTGATCCAGCATCAGGGACCTTTCCCGCAGGCTGCTCAATGCACCGGTGATGCTCACGAGCGGTGTACGCAGATCGTGAGAGATGGAATTGAGCAGGGAGGATTGCAGTTTCTCTGTTGCTTGTAACAACTCTGCCTGGCGCGCCTGTTCGGCCAAGGAGGCGCGCTCAATGGCCAATGCAGCCTGATGGGCAAATGAGTCGAAAATTTGACGTTGTTCGGGGGTGATAAGTAACCTGCCTGATTCTCTTGGACGAACCCCGAGCACTCCGATCAATCCGCGGGCAGTTTTTAAAGGCTGGCAACGCAGGGGTGCAGCCGGAAGGGTATCGGTTCCAAGCCCGGCTGGCTGGTCGTGTTCGAAAGCCCAGACGGCCACACCCAACTCGTTTGTGTCCGGTTGGTAGTCCGGTGTGCTGGCGAATACCTGCAGGTGGCCATTCTCTCGAAGGAAGATGGCAACCTGGCGTCCAAACACCTGGCTGATATGAGAAATGATGATCTCGGCCACATGTCGGAGGTCGGTGGCAGAGGTCAGGTCGCGTCCAAGGGTATACAGAACAGAGGTGTGTGCCTCACGCTGGATGGATGCCTCGGCCTGTTCGCGTACACGTGCCGTCAGGGTGCTGACGACCAGGCTGACAATGAACAATCCGGCGAAAGTAACCAGGTACTGAGTGTCGCTGACGGCCAGGGTCATATAGGGTGGAATGAGGAAGAAATCGAACGCAAGCACGCCCAGAATGGAAACCAGCAGCGAAGGGCCGCGGCCCAGGAAGATCGCCGCGATCACCGTACTGGCCAGGTAGAGCATCACCAGGTTGGCTGGTTCCAGATTTCCTCGAATGGACATTCCGAGCAAAGTGGCAATGGCTACCAGGCCAATGCCGAGCGCGTAGCGACCGAGCGGACGATGTGGCCGCCACTCGTCCGGGATGGCCGGTTGTTTCTCCTCCAACCGGGAGCTGATGACATACACGTCGATATCGCCGCTGGCGTAGATCAATTGATCAACGACCGAACCGGCGAGCATCTCGCGCCAACGCGGGCGGACAGGTTTGCCGATGACGATCTTGGTTACATTGTGCTTTCGGGCATAGGCCAGAACGGCTTCGGGGATGGTGCGCCCGGTCAGGGTGCGCGTGCGTGCTCCTAGTTCCTCGGCCAATTGCAGGGTCTTGCCGAGCTGTTCCCGGTTGGCAAGGTTGAGTTCAGGCTTGGATGCCACATCCACGTAGACGGCGAACCACTCAGCGTTGAGTTCATCGGCCAGGCGGCGCGTGGTGCGCACGAGCTTTTCAGAAAACGGACTGGTACTGATGCAAACCAGCAGGCGTTCCCCGGCTGGCCACGGGCCGGGAATGGCACGCGTGCGCATGTAGGCGCGCATCTGATCGTCCACCCGCTCGGCGGCGCGCCGCAGCGATAGCTCTCGCAAGGCAGTCAGATTGCCCTTGCGAAAGAACTTCTGAATGGCGCGCCTCGCCTGTTCGGGGATGTAGACTTTGCCTTCCTTGAGCCGGGTTAGCAGTTCATCCGGAGGAAGATCGATCACCTCGATTTCGGACGCATCATCCAGAACCCGGTCGGGGACTGTCTCGCGCACCACCACCCCCGTTACCTGGGCAACCACATCGTTCAAGCTTTCCAAATGCTGGATATTGAGCGTTGTGTAAACATCGATCCCAGCATCCAGGATCTCTTCAATATCGAGGTAACGCTTTGAGTGGCGCGAACCTGGGGCGTTGGTATGGGCAAACTCATCTACCAATACTAAGGCGGGACGGCGTTGCAGAACCGCGTCCACATCCAGTTCGGTAAGGCGCACACCTTGATATTCCACATGGCGGTGCGGCAACACCTCCAGCCCGCTCACGAAGGCTTCAGTCTCCACCCGCCCATGCGTTTCCACGTAGCCAACCACCACGTTCACCCCTTGTTTCTTGCGCTGGTGGGCGGCTTCAAGCATGGCATAGGTTTTACCCACCCCGGCGGCATAGCCCAGGAAGATCTTGAGTTTTCCGCGGGAAGGTTCTTCGGCCTGGATATGTTTCAGAAGTTCATCAGGGTCGGGACGGGTATCCATCGGAATCTATTTTATCTCATCCAGCGCCAGATTCAACAGGAGAACGTTAACGCGCGGTTCACCCAGGAGACCGAAAGAGCGGCCTTCGGTGTATTGATTGACAAGAGCCATCACATCTGCCTCGCTCAGGCCGCGCAGGCGGGCCACGCGCGGTACCTGGTAGTAGGCCGCCGCGACGCTGATGTGCGGGTCCAGCCCGGAGGCGGAGGCCGTCACCATGTCTACAGGGATGGGGGATATGTTACCCGGATCGGCGGCCTGCAATGCATCTACGCGTTCCTGGATGGTATCCACCAACATCCGCGAGAGCGGACCCAGGTTGGAGCCGGATGAGCCGGTCGGGGTCAATGATTCAAAGGGGGTGTAGGGCGAACCAGAGGTCGCCGAAGGCCGCCCCCAGAAGTAGCGCGGATCAGTGAAATCCTGTCCGATAAGCGCTGAGCCAGCCGTAGTACCATCCCAGTCAACCAAACTGCCATTCGCCTGCTTCGTGAAAAAAAACTGGGCAATGCCAGTGAAAGCGAGAGGATAGATTACGCCTGTGATCAATGTAAGCAGGCTGAAAATCGTTAAAGCAGGGCGAATTTGGCGGATCATATGGTGAAGAATCCGGTTGAGAAAAGGAAGAACCACATAATCGAACCCAAGAATATCCACGGTCTCCAGAGAGTGGGGATTCCGAATGTGCCAGGCATGATGGCGATGACGAAGACAGTGGTGGTTGAAATATAGCCGAACCATTTTCGAAATCGTTTTTTTATCATGGCTTCTCCTATGCCAATCGAAGAACAACCAGTAATAGATCGATCAACTTGATCCCAATAAAAGGTGCTACCAATCCTCCTAGCCCGTAGATCAGCAGGTTATCGCGCAACAGTTTGGCGGCAGGCTTGGGGCGGTATGGAACGCCGCGCAGAGCCAGTGGGATCAGGGCAATGATGATCAGGGCGTTAAAAATCACTGCCGAAAGGATGGCGCTGTGAGGCGTGGCCAGGTGCATGAAGTTCAGTGCGCCCAGGGCCGGGTAGGTGGAGGCGAACGCAGCCGGGATGATGGCGAAGTACTTGCTCACATCGTTGGCGATGCTGAACGTGGTCAGCGCGCCGCGTGTCATCAGCAACTGCTTGCCGATCTCCACGATCTCGATCAGTTTGGTCGGGTTGCTGTCCAGGTCGACCATGTTGGCGGCCTCGCGGGCCGGCTGCGTGCCGGTGTTCATCGCCACGGCCACATCCGCCTGGGCCAGGGCGGGGGCATCGTTGGTGCCGTCGCCGGTCATGGCCACCAACCGCCCTCCCGCCTGGTATTCCCGGATGAGCTTCAGCTTGGCCTCGGGTGTGGCCTGGGCCAGGAAGTCGTCCACCCCGGCCTCGGCGGCGATGGCTGCTGCGGTGAGCGGGTTGTCACCGGTGATCA
>JBFYSM010000463.1:0-3728 GCA_041301605.1 Chloroflexota bacterium
GCATCCAGGTAGGCTTGCAGGTCATCCCAGACCTGCACCGACTGTCCGGCTGCCGGCACGTATTGCACCTCGATGATGTAGTAGCGGTCGGCTCCCTCGGCAAACAGCCCCCACCGTTCCAGCGAAATATCAGTCAGCATACCATTCACCCGTACATTATTCAGTTCCCAGGATACCTGTTCGAAAACGTACTGGCTATCAGGGTTGGCAACGATTGCGTTCACACCTCCCCGGTGTAACCCACCCCAGGCCAGTGCCAGGCCGTACAAGGTAAAATGTTCTTGGGCAGTGTCTTTATCGAGTGCCAGGATGGTCATCTGGCTGTAAAAAGAAACGGTTTCATGGGTGAGATCCTCAAGATCTACAGGGATTCCGTTTTCGGTGGAGCCTTCGATGAATTGAACGGTTACCGGTTCTGTGTAACGCAACTGTCGCACCGGCTGATTGTCCCAGGTCGTATCGACCCAGGTGGAGAATAGGATGAGAGGCGATAAGTTTGTCGCCTGTTCAAAGAATAGATCCTCATACTGCTGGTTGTTCTGGCTTATTTCCCATCCCTGGTGCGGTTGAGAAATGACAAAACCCAATTCCTGGAGGACAAGATAATCCGCCGGATCGAGTTTCGCGGCATCCGATGAATTGATGGCAACCTGGCGGGTGTTCACGGTCAGCGGCTGGCTGCTCTGCGGGGCAGCGATGGCAATCTTCTGCGCTTCCAGCCTGGATTGGTAGATCGTGGTTAAGCCACCGATGAGCGCGCCGGCCACTCCTCCGCAAGCGGTCAGGAGCGTGCCGATCAATCCGATGATCGCCACCCGGGAGGATGTTTTCTGCTTCTCTTTTTCGCTTTCCATGGAGGTGCTCCTTTGCCTCGCGGCCTCATTCGATCACGCGGAATTCGTCGATGTATGTTTGCAGGTTATCCCACACCTGGATGGACTGCCCGCTCTGGGGTGTATAGCTGATCTCGATCATGTAATAGGCTGCCTTCGTCTCTGCAAACAATATCCAGTCATCCACGGTCAGCCTGGCTGCTTCCCCGGCCAGGCGAACACCTTCATAGGTGCTCGTAAATTGGACCAGCGCGAACTGGCTGCCTTCCGGCGCTGCAATCCGGTTGACCTGCCGGGCGAAGGAGCTGGTCATGAACAGGATCATGTCAGCCAGGTTGTTGATTCCCAGCTCTTGCACAACTTCCTTGCTGAAAATATTCAGGATCATCTGGCTGTAGAAGGGAACTCTCCATGGAGGTTGTCCGTAGAACATTTCCTTCTGGTTCAGCAGGTTATCGGGGATCGGGTGGCCGTTGACCGTGGTTGCCCGGTCGGACTCAACCTCGATCGGCTCTCCGTAGCGGATCCGGAAAACGGGCTGCTCGCAAGCCACCAGGCAGGTGATGTTGTCCTCAGCCAGTTGCTCCTCGACGGTCATCTCCTCGATCGCATCCCACCCCGTGAGGGGACGGTGCAGGATGAACCCATGCTCCAGGTTGACATAATACACCTCCGGATCGAGGCCGGCCGCCTCCTGGCGGGTGATGATGATGGTGCTGGTGTCCACATTCAATGCTTCCCCGCCATCCGGTGCAGCCACCGCGACCTGTTGGTTTTCACGCTCAACCTGGTAGACCGCAATCGCACTGGAGATCAGTGCACCGCTCAGTCCGCCACAAACAGTCAGGAACGTGCCAACCAAGCCGATCAGGGCTGTTGTGGGTATTGCCGAGGATTTATGTTGTTCTGCCACGTAAACCTCCGTTTTTACCGATACGGTGAACCATACCACAAGAAGTCAGGGATTGTCAATTTTTTCCTGTATTCCACTCCCCTGAGAAGCGCATCCGCATGGTACGAGAGGGGTGTACGCAGTATAACGCACACATACGAATAAGATGACTTCATTACCTATGTAAATGTCGATAGTATAATGAGGTTGTGAACAACTTGCTGACAGTGAAGAACCTCACCACCCGCTTCGACACCCAGGATGGAATCGTCCATGCAGTTGAAAATGTGTCCTTCACCGTCGCGGAGGGGGAAACGGTTGGGATCGTTGGCGAAAGCGGGTGTGGGAAAAGCGTCACCATGCTTTCAGTCATGGGGCTGATTCCCATCCCGCCGGGGAAGATCGTCTCAGGCGAGATCCTGTTCGATGGTCAAAACCTGTTGGAACTGAGTGATGCCGAGTTGCGGAAACTCTGTGGCCATAAGATTGCCATGATCTTCCAGGATCCCATGACTTCCCTCAACCCTGTTCTCACGGTTGGCTTGCAGATCACGGAAGCGCTCCACGAACACCTTAAATTGGCTGATAAAGCAGCAAAAGCCAGGGCGATCGAACTCTTGGATATGGTTGGTATTCCTCGCCTGGCGGAGCGCATCCATGATTATCCCCACCAGTTCTCAGGCGGTATGCGCCAGCGGGTCATGATTGCCATGGCACTGGCCTGTAACCCCAAGCTATTGATCGCCGATGAGCCCACCACTGCCCTGGAAGTGACCATCCAGGCCCAAATCATCGATCTGGTTACCCTCCTTCAAGAGCGGTTGGGGATGGCGGTTATCTGGATTACACATGACCTGGGAGTGGTTGCCCGCCTGACGAAACGTGTGATCGTGATGTGCGCTGGCAGGATCGTTGGAGAGGCTTCGGTTTGGGATCTATATAAAGTCCCCTGTCATCCCTACACGGTTGGGCTGCTGGGTTCCCTGCCTCGCCTGGATGCAAAATACGGAGAAAAATTATTCTCCATTCCGGGTCAGCCTCCGACAATGGTGGCAGCCTTTCGAGGATGCCCATTCCACCCGCGCTGTACTTATGTTGTCAAGAAATGTCAGGAAGAAAACCCGTCCTTGCAAGAGGTCGCTCCCGGCCACTGGGTTGCTTGTACGCAATGGAATAATGTTCTCCGGAGCTTTGAATGAACATCGTACCGCTTGTCCGCGTCGAGAACCTGACGAAGTATTTCCCCATCAGATCTGGCATCTTGCAGCGGAAGGTGGGGGATGTCAAGGCGGTCGATGATGTAAGTTTCGATATTCGTCCCGGTGAGACGCTGGGCATGGTTGGGGAAAGCGGCTGCGGCAAAACCACGGTCGGACGAACCATCCTGCGCATCTATCATCCCACCTCCGGCGAGATCTACTTTGACGGGACTCCTTTGTCATCGCTCAAGAACAGTCACCTGCGCCAGATGCGAAGGCGGATGCAGATGGTTTTCCAGGACCCATTTGCATCCCTGAATCCTCGCCTGACGGCCGGAGATATTGTTGGCGAACCGTTGGATATCCATGCACTCGCTCGCGGGGCTGAAAAGCAGAAAAGGGTGGCGGAGCTTTTCGAGTTGGTGGGGCTTTCGAAGGCGTTTATCAAACGGTATCCACATGAGTTTTCGGGTGGCCAGCGCCAGCGGATTGGCCTGGCGCGCGCCCTGGCCCTCACTCCCGAATTCATCGTCTGTGATGAACCGATTGCAGCGCTGGATGTATCCATCCAGGCTCAAATCGTCAACCTGATGCAGGAGTTGCAGAAAGAACTGAGACTGACCTACCTGTTCATCGCTCACGACCTGAGCATGGTCAAACACATCAGCGATCGGGTGCTGGTTATGTACGTGGGGAAGATCATGGAATTGACCAGCCGCGAAAGGCTGTATGAATCCCCGCTCCACCCCTATACCAAAGCATTGCTCTCTGCAGTCCCCATCCCGGACCCGGTGTACGAGATGC
>JBFYSM010000478.1:0-3093 GCA_041301605.1 Chloroflexota bacterium
CAAAGCTCAACGATTTAATAGAAAGCCGGATGCGTTAAAAGACGCACGTCCGGTTTGGGGAGAGGGGTGGGGAAAACCGTACAGAGCAATCTGTATATGGCGTCCCTGCCCCTACTCCACGCGATCCCACCCCCTCCCCTGACGATGTGGCCGTGACACGCGCCATCGTCCAGGCCGGAAAGCTCCTGGATGTTACCCTTCTCGACCACCTGGTGATCGGCCACGGCGGTAAATGGGTGTCCATGAAGGAGAGGGGCCTCGGCTTCGTCTAGCGGAAATGCCATGATTGCCACTCAACTCCCCCTGGTTTTCACCGCCCTTTCCCCACCCTCTCCAGATACTCGCCCATGGATCGACCTGAGTGGCCAGGCAGAGGGCCTCGGCTTTGCCGGGCCGGTCTGGGTTAGCCTGGCGTTGGCGGATGCGCTCGAACCCAATCCGAACGAAGCCGACGATGATTACGACCAGCGCCTGTATGACCTGCTCTGGCTGGCCCAGTTCCAGGCGGCGCTGGAGGGAGGATCATCCACCTTCACCTTCTCTTTCCCCCGCACGCACCGGCTCACCAGCGCAATCAGCGAGACCAGCCTGCGCCTGCGGGTGGAAGACCACAGGCAGGCCATCCGGATCGGCCTGCTGGCTGATTTCTAGGAGGTTCCCATGCCCTACTACCTCGGCAGGCGCCCGCAGGGTGACCTGGTGCGCTTCCATTCCACCCAGCCCCCAACCAAGGAATCCCACGGCCGCCTGTACACCGCCGTGATCGGCCCCTTCCTGAGCCGGGTTGGGGCATCCTACTACGCCCGATACGGCCAGCACGATCCCAATCTACGCAACCCGCGTGAAGTGGAGCACCTGGCGCGCGCCGATCCCCGCATGCAGCAGGCCATCATCGAAGAAAGCCTGAGCCCGGCCGAACTGGCCGCGGCGCGCGAATACGAAGCGCTCGAACAACTCGAACATTCCCCCCTACCCATCCCCCAAGGAGCCACCCCATGTCCATCCAATCTGAACACCGCCGTTTCAAGCCCGTGCTCGACCTGGCCCGCCAGCTGGATATCGCCATCAACCCCGACGAGCAAGCCCTCTTCGACGCCGGGAGTTCCGGCTTCCAGCTCTGGTGCACGCCCCACGATCACCCCGAGGGCTGGCAGGCCATCCGGATGATCCCCGGCGCGTTCTCCAAGCCCTGCGAATACCTGGGCAGCGTGCACTGGCAGTGGGAGGGTGAGCAGATCGTCGCCCTCCAGATCGAAACCACCGCCTACGCCCTGGCCGAGCAGCTGCCCGAACATTTCACCAATCAGGCCGAGCCACCGATCGGCGATGATCGCCTCACGATCCACAACCGCCCGGAGGATATCGCCTGGCTGATCGAGAAGGTCACCTGGCTGTTCGAGGAGGCCGGCGTCGAGCTGCCGCCCGTCAGCTACGAAGGCGCGGTACAAGCGGCCCCGGTTCCGTTCCAGCTGGCGCTCTACGCAACCGATGGTGACACCTACGTGATCATCCTCTCGCCGGATGGCGATCCGCAGGCGTTCTGCCTCCCCGGCTACGAAATCATGCACGTTATGGACATCGATGATGCCGGAGATTTCCCGCTGGATGTGATCCTGAGTCCTGAACATGATCTCCCCGAGCCGGACAGCGAACCCGATGAAGGCCCGTTCGTCGAGCAATACGAAAACGCCTCCCGCCTGCACGATGACGACTGGCTGGAAGCCGCCTACGAAGATCGCATCAGTGGCTGGGAGGAATAGGGCAATGATCCAAAAAACTTCCTGTACTACTTCCATAAGTTGTTGGATTCTTTCAATACAGGATGAGGTAAAATCAGGTTTAACAAAACCCATCTTATTCGCTATGCTTAGAGCGAAAGAAGGCAGATCATGAAACGCGATGATGTTCTTCGAATTCTCCAAGAGCAAAAGGGAGATCTTTTGGGACGTTATCCAATTGAATCCCTCTATGTATTTGGCTCGGTAGCACGCGACGAAGCCCAGGTGGATAGCGATGTGGATGTATTGGTTGAATTTTCCCAGCCAGTCGGCCTGTTTCAGTTCATCGATCTAAAGCAGCGACTTGAAAGCTTTCTCGGTTGTAGGGTAGATCTAGGCACACCGCGTTCCCTCAAGCCGCTTATGAAAGCAGATGTACTGCAGGATGCGATCCGTGTCACCTAGATCCTGGCAGGAACGCATTGCGGACATCTTGGCTTGTGCTCGAAATAGACAGAATTTCACAGCAGGCATGAGGCTGGATGATTTTCTGGATGATCCGCGTACTGTGCGTGCAGTGGCTTTTGAATTCACCACTTTATAGGTGAAGCCGCTCGAGCTATCCCCGATGAAATCCAGGAAAAATATCCCCATATTCCTTGGAAAAAAATGCAAGGCATCCGCAATATCCTTGTTCATGAGTACGATCGCCTGGATGATATTCCTCCACTCATCGAAGCATTAGAAAACCTAACTGACTGAATCCCACCCCTAGAATTTCAACGGCCCTCGAAGGTTCTCTGCCCTTCGGGGGCTTTTCGATTCCGCCAACCAGAGAGGATTACTACCGTGCATAAAGCAGTTCTATGATCCCAACCCCAGGAGCGTTATGAGCAATCCCACTCCCACCCACCTCATCCTGCCCTTCCAGGCCCAGGATATACAGACCGAAGCCTGGCTTTCCTTCGAAGAAACCAGGAAGTTGTTCCCCGCCGGACGGGTCAGGATCACACGCAGTTACCCAGGCGCCCCCCACGCCATCGGCTGGACCGTCTTCTACCGCCAGCCGCGGGTCTTTACCCACCACGGCGAGCCGCTCTTCGAGAACGAATCGAAAGCGCGGCACTACTTCCGCCGCACCTACCGGCCCGAGCCGGAAGTTTTGGACGAACTGTACACCTACTCCCACATCTAAAAACCAAGGAGAAACCCCATGCACACCTACATGCTGGAAGAGATGGCAGACGCCCTCTCAAACGAATTTCACATCCAAAGCAGCGAAGCCCTGGCTGTTCTCAGCCGCTATTGGGAGGACAAGATCGCTTCCGTCTGGAGCGTGGAGGATGTCTACGAATGCGCCCATCGCGCCGAGAAA
>JBFYSM010000486.1:0-2622 GCA_041301605.1 Chloroflexota bacterium
CCGGCGACACAGGTGCCCGGTCAGTACCCGGTCAGGGCCATCCCGACCCCGAAAATGAGTCCACCCACCAGGTTGCCAACGATATACGTGGCGGGTACATTCGGGAAGGTGATCAGGCCAAGGCCGCGCAGGATGTACAACCCGCTCATCGAAACCACCAGGGCGGTCATCATGAACTTCAAGACGGCCATATCGGTAAAGCGGAAAACATTAACGATCTTGTGATACTTGGTCAGGCCGGCTTTGTTGAGCGCAAAGCCAAAGAACACACCCAGGAAAAGGGCTATCAAAGAAGTGCCCATTCTAGTACCTCCTTCGGTAGATGATCAGGGCAGTAACGATGCCAGATGCAAACATCCCGGCAATGAACAGGAAGGCCGCCGGGGCGAGCAACATCCCACCTGAAATTGCCAGGCCACTGGTGCAACCTCCGGCGATCCCGGCCGCGTATTCGAGGATGATCGCGCCGACGAAAGCCAGCACCCAGCGCTTCCAGACCTGCGGACCAAATGTGCGCTTCCACAAGGGATCGCTGTTGGCGGCATCTTTCTTGCCCCATTGGAGTGTTTTGCTGGTGGCTGCGCCGGCCATGCCCCCGAAGAACATGCCGATGAGCAGGATGACCCCATACGTAATTCCGGGCGGCATGATGAAGTTGAAATATACGTTATCGAAAGCCACCGGGGCAACCGCCTGGCCGATCATCCCGGCCAGGTTCTCGAAACCACCCGAGGCTCCCAACAGGTTATTACTCAGCCAGACAGCCAGGATGCCCACCAGGCCGAGCAGCACACCTGCCACATAGGGAGACCAGGTTTCCTTACGGATGTAGTTAAGGATGAATTTCATGGAATCACTCCTCGATCTTTTGATCCGAAACGATCTCGCCGATCAACCCCAGGATCTTTTCGGTCTTCCTGGGATTATCCAGGATGTTCTTCAGGTTTTTGCGCGCCTGGGGTTTAAGTCCGGCAATGGCTGGCAGCATATCCACCACGTCACCGGGATACTCCCCCTCGACAGTCTTGGTATCGCCGAACGAAACTTTCACCAACTTCTCATTGATGATGACAAATCCCCCGCCGCCGACCGCAAGCATGCCGATCATCACGATCAAGATGACGTTGCCCCAGTTGACCGGTTTCTTGCCCAGCACGATCTCGTTGTACCGCTGGGCGTAATCCACCAGGTTGGGATCATCCACATCCAGTTCAGTGGTGACCGGTGCGCTGGTGGACGGAACGGTCGAGGCCGGCTCGTCCGCAGCCGGTGCAGGATCGGCAGAGGTTGCTTCCGCCCCCGCTCCGATCTCGATCCCAAGGACTGTGGCGTACACCTGAGCCCGGGTTTGGAGGTCATCCAAATGACATTGCTGGCAGGATGCCTGAATATCGGACAGCGGCGGCACCAGCCCGGTGTGGGCTTCAGCTTTATCCATCGATTGGCTGTTGCCTGCGTGGCAGATATAACAAAAATCGCCAAACGCATGCGATTGATGCCACCCCGTTCCATCATTGTTGACTGGCAACTCCCCTTGCACTTCATGGCAGTTCTTGCACGAGGATGCCGATGAACCGCACTGGGCGCTGACCGGTTGGGCCGTCCACAGCCAGAGTGCGCTGAAGAGCAGCAAAACAATTCCCCCAAAAAACATCAAAAGATATGATTTGCGTTTCGACATGCAATCCTCCTTGGGGTCTGAAAATCAGGTGTTCTCGAAAAGTACGTCGACCATGTTGGCGCGTTGGGAAATACGATCGCGCATGATGGCTCGCATTGTATCCAGCGCATCGATGACGCGTGCATCCACCAGGCGATACTCCACATTCGCGCCCTGGCGTTCAGACTGCACCAACCCGCTGTCACGCAGGATCTTGAGGTGACGCGAGGTTGTCGGCTGGCTGACGCCAATTGCCTGCGCCAGTTCGTTGACCGTGGTCGGCTTCTGGTGCAGGACATACAGGATGAGAATGCGGTTCACATCTGCGATCGCCGAGCAGAACTCGGCATGCAACTGGGTAACTTCACGCGAAAGGTTTTGATCCAATGGAGTAGACTGTACAGTCATATGTGAATATCCGAATAAATGGATTTACACATAGGATAAAACAATTGTCCCTGTGAACATAGTGTGATACATCACAAATAGGCATGACATTCAGCACACCGCCCATCAGGAAATTATCTTGTTTGCCATTTCCCTTCTTTTGTGAAACCGCCCGGAAAAATCCAGTGTTATCCCCACAAAACCGGGGCTCCTTCATGGGCAGGAAATTCTTTGCTTCCTTGGAATTGGCTTGGCCCCAGGCTATCAAGTTTTTCTATACCCAGCCATTCAATAACCCGAAATAGATTGTGACGATGTTCACTTACAGTCTAGTTCAGGGATACCTCTACTAAAGCCGGTGCTTAATTAAGTCATTCTTGGAATTTCGCTGCCAAATAGTCAATGGATCCCACTCTGATGGAACTCGCTGAAAAACAGGCTGCCTTGTGCAGGGCATTTGGCAATTCCCGCCGACTGCTCATCCTGTGGATCCTCTCGAAAAATGAACTTCCCGTACACGAAATTGCCGCGCGGGCCGGGAGTTCCCTGCAAAACGTTTCACAACACCTCAACCG
>JBFYSM010000518.1:0-2514 GCA_041301605.1 Chloroflexota bacterium
TCCTTCCTCTTCCGGCGATTCCCAGAGAACCCAATAACCCTGCTATGGTTATTGAAACAGGATGTGGTAGTGATACAATTGAAGTGTGAAAGGAGAGGCAGCCATGAGTAACACCGGAAAAAAAGATAAAGGCAAGAAGGAACAAAAGAAAAAGCCCAAACATAATTTGAAGGAAAAACGGAAACTCAAGCACGAAAAGAAGCAGAAAGGCACCTCATCCATCCCTTCCTGATGCATCCAGCGCGGCGAGGCTGAAACCAAATCGATGATATAATCACTGCATAACCTAGAAATCGACGGGTTCAGACGCCAGTCCTTTTGCAGGGCTGGTGTTTTTCTTTTTCCTGGCAAGGGCAAGGAGGCTTCCATGGATTTCAATACGGGTGACAGGGTAATGCACACCACACATGGCTTGGGCCGTGTGTTGGGCATCGAGGAGCGGACCCTGAACGATAACACTGCTGTCTACTATATGATCCAGGTGGCAGATCTGACCATCTGGGTTCCTGCTGACGAGAACTTGAAGAACCGGCTGCGTTTTCCAACCAGCGAGGCCGGGCTCAGGAAATCGCTCTCCATCCTTTCAAGTCCTGCCGAGAAACTCCCGGATGACCGCCGCCAGCGCAATCTCCAGTTGCAGGAGATGTTGAAAGATGGCAGGTTCGAATCACTGTGCAAAGTGATCCGAGACCTTACAGCCTACCGGAAAAACCATGCCTGGAACGATTATGACAGCGCATTGATGAAACGCTCCATCAATAAGCTGGTGGGCGAGTGGAGCGCCAGCCTTTCTATCGCGCCAAATGATGCGGAGAGGGAATTGCACCATTTGTTGGCACACATGGAGAAATAAGGAGAACATCATGCCTTCAGAAGAAAAGATCATCCTCTCCCGGATCGTCGAAAGTTTTGTCCGTACAGGCAGTACGGACGATAAACAAGTCAAGGTTACTAGCCTGCCAAAGGGTAAGACCAGTTATGTCGAATATTTAGGGGGAGATGGCCGCACCATCATGCTGGAAGAATACCGCATCAATGGGAAGATCATATGGGCTGGTTACAGTACGCGCAGCGGGACGGTTTACTTGAGTTTTACGAACGGATAAAAGGGAGTTGTGCAGGGGCTGTAAATGGGTGTAGAATCGAACCCAGGAGCCCACATGTCCCGTTTCATCCCGGCACTTGAACGCATCCGGCAGGCGCGGGCTTTGATCCAGAAGGCGCGCGACCTGCCCATCCCGGCTGAGGGCGGTAAAGCGGATTTTTCCTACATCGCCCAGGTCAAGGCATACCTGCAGGATGCACGCGACCTGGTCAAGTTTATCCCGATGTCTCCGAGTGCAACGACCGGGATCAAAGACGAGGTCAAAAGGATATTCCAGGAGGCTGAACAGGCCAACCAGGAAATCCTGCATAACAGTCTGCCGGGAAATTCATAAAACCATTCCCAAAATTCTACGTATGTTAATCTGAAAAATGGCTTGTCTCAACGGTACCCTTACGCTATAATGAAACCGTCTTTATGTGAAAATTCTACAAGGAGAGAATTATGGCTAGGATCTTTGATGTAATCGAATACCCGAACGAAATGCAGGATGAGATCGTTCATCGTTTCCCGGAAACCGGCATTGGTGATTACCGCATCGGTTCGCAGGTCATCGTCCGAGAAGCCCAGTCAGCGGTTTTCTTCCGTGACGGCAACGCCCTGGATATCTTTGGCCCCGGGCGGCACACCATCGCCACCGCCAACATCCCCAAGCTGATCGATTTCATCGGCAAGGCCTTCAACGACCGCACGCCCTTCCCGGCTGAAGTTTACTTCGTCTCGATGAAGGAATTTGCCAACCGCAAGTGGGGCACCCCGCAGCCGATCATCGTCCGCAACCCGGGCATGGGGCTGGGCGTGGCGCTCCTGCAAGGCTTCGGCACCTATTCCTTCCAGGTGAGCGACCCGCAGCAGTTCGTCACCCAGATAGTAGGCACGCAAGGCCGCCTGATGATGGACCAGATCGAGGAACGCCTGCGCACCATGCTGCTCTCGAAATTGCAGGATAGCCTCGGCGAATGGGGCGCCAAGTATGCCGTGCCGGAAATGATCGCCAACACGGTCGAACTGGGCGGGTACGTTCGCTCGCAGACGCTCGAAGATTTCACCGCCATCGGCCTGACGCTCAAATCCTTCTACGTCGGCAACCTGAAGCCATCCGAAAAATCCGCCGAGGAACTGCGCGCCATGGGCATGCTGGATATGGCCACCTACACCCAGCTCCAGGCTGCAGACGCTATGCGCGATGCCGCCCAGAACCCCAGCGGCGGCGCAGGCCTGACCGCCGGCATCGGCGCCGGGATCGGCATCGGCAACCTGATGCAGCAGGCAACTTCTGGTGCGATGGCCCAACAGCAGCAACCCCAGCAGGCTGCCGGCGGTGCCGCGGCAGGTGGCATCCCGGATGTGATGACCCCCACTGAAGCCGCCGCCATCCTGAAAGTCTCCGAGGAAGATGTCAAGGCCGC
>JBFYSM010000522.1:0-3087 GCA_041301605.1 Chloroflexota bacterium
AACTGGCGATCGCGGTTGTCAACTCCGAACTGTTTGCTGAAACCCAGGAACACCTTGCCCAACACCGGCTCTTGCATCATGTAACAACTGCAGCAGCCTCGGGCACAACCCTCGATGAAGCCCTGTCAAGTGCCGTACAAGGGCTCCAGGTTACCATGGGCGGCGACCGGGTTTCAATTTTGTTGGCAAACCGGGAGAAACGGATCTTGGAAGTCAAATCCGCAGTTGGTTATGGGGATGATGTGAGCCATATCAAGGTGGCATTTGGGAAGGGAATTACCGGCTGGGTCGCAGAACACAAACAAACGCAACGGATCGATGATGTCAGAAAAGATCCGCGCTATATCCGGGTTGGATCGGATGTTGTGTCAGAGTTGGCCATCCCCCTGGTTTACCGCAACGAATTACTCGGTGTATTGAATGTCGAAAGTGACCAATCGGCTGCTTACAGTGAAAACGATGAGGAAATGTTGGGAACGTTGGGCGGCAGCCTGGCCGCCATTATCGCCAATGCCCGCCTGCTGGAACAGATCCGCCGGCAGATCGACCGGGAACGGCTTTTGTACGAAGTAACCAGCAAGATCCGCCGGTTTACCGACACGGAAAGCATTATGGAAGCAACGGCAAGCGAGCTAAGCAAAGCGCTGGGCGCCCAGCGTGCCCGGATAATGATCAATCCGCCCGGAAGCGGATTGGCATCAAAGAAGGTTGATCCGCGAAAAGCGGGAGACTGAAATGAACATGAACCCTTGGAAAATAGTGAAGCAAAGAGAAGAGGTGTACGAGGATTTACCCGCCCTCCGGTTGCGTCTCTTGAACACCCTGCTGGTCAGCGGCACGATCATCGGCGTCCCCCTCTATCTGATGGCTTTGATACCAGCCCTCAAAAACGGCCTGATAGCATCGGCTATTCTCTATACAATCATTCTCGGTTGGATCGTTGTCATTACCGTTTTCCGAAATATTCCCTATTTGGTACGGGCCAGCAGTTTGACCGTATTGCCATTTGTCTTGGGAATCCTTAATTTGAGCCAAAGCGGCTTCAATTTGGATGCGGGGCTCTTTTTCCTGACGCTTATCGTCCTCACAGGACTGCTGCTCGGCATGAAAGCTGGATTATATGCCATGGCTGCAAGCGCCCTCACGATCAGTGGGTATGGTTTCCTGATCGTGACCCATCAACATGAACCCACCTTGATGCTGCCACAGGATGACCCCATGTTGTGGGTTGTGGGCGGATTTGTTTTCCTGCTTGTAGGTTCCATTCTTATCCTGTCGATCACAACTCTGACGCGCGGCTTGAGCAATAGCCTGAAAAATACACAATCCCTGGTTCAACAGACCATCGAAGAACGGGAAGCATCAGAGAATGCATCGGTAAATCTCGAAAGACGCCTGGTCGCGATCCGCACAGCTGCAGACATTTCCCGCATTATCAGTGGCGTGCTGGAGCCGAAAAACCTCCTACAAGAGGTTGCAGATTTACTCAAAGACCGTTTTCAACTCTACTACGTTGGCGTATTTCTTGTTGATGAACGACAGCATTTTGCAATTCTGGAAGCCGGAACCGGCGAAGCGGGGCAAAAAATGAAAGCCGAAAACCACCGACTTCCGATCAGCGAAACCTCTATGATCGGTTGGACGATCACAAGGTGTCAGGCCCGTATCGCCCTGGATGTTGGGATGGATGCAGTCCGATTTGCCAATCCACATCTTCCGTTGACGCGCTCCGAACTCGCCCTCCCAATCATCGCCGGTGAAAAGACGCTAGGCGCAGTGACGGTTCAATCAGAAAAAGAGGCGGCTTTCGATCAAGACGATATCATTGCCCTTCAAGGCATCACCGATACACTTGCAATCGCCCTCGAAAATGCCCGCTTATTCAAGGAACTGGAACAAAACCTGAAAGAGATCCGCAACCTGCACGGACAATATTTATTGGATGCCTGGTCCAGCAAAACGCGCGGCATACGCCAGGTACAATATGATTATGCCTCAGGGGAAAAACCTTCCAGCGAGGCAACTGCAATCAAAGTACCGCTTGCCCTGCGAGAGCAAATCATCGGCCAATTGGATTTGGAAAGGAGTGAAGATTGGTCACCCGATGAACGGACATTGATCGAGGCCGTAGCAACACAAGCCGTTCTGGCACTAGAGAACGCGCGCTTGCTCGAAGATAGCCAGCAAACAGCTTTGCGAGAACGCTTGACTGCCGATATTGCCAATAAGATATGGGCATCGCAGAACATTGATTCCATCCTTCAAACAACAATCAGGGAATTAGGGCGGGCCTTGCGCGCCGACGAGGCGACCATAGAAATAGATACAACGGAATAACAAGAGCATGGAAAACACAAATTCACTAAACGAGAGCTTGAACCGCCTTCTTGCCCGATGGGGAGATAAATTCATCTGGCGGATGCAATTGATAGCCCAACTGATTTCGTTTGTAATCGCCAGCGGCGGTATTTTCTTTATTCTCCTTAACGTGGATTTATCGCCTGCCCAAATCCGTTACATGGTTGGCGGGGTATTGATCCTGGTTACCATAGCAAACATTTTGTTGCTGGTTATCATGAGGCTGATCTCTCCCAACGCACATGCGAGACTGGTCAGAATATCCAAGGATGACTTCTCCACCACTGACGAGGAAGAGGTATCAGCCTGGAAGGAAATCGTAACATTTCCGTGGAGATTTGGGATTGTTGCAGGAATCATCTCTTTTATCGAGGTTACAGCGCTGACGGCCTTTATGTACTACGCGGCAGACGTGAATGCATCTGAGGCCATTCATATTGCAATTAGCGGTTTACTCACCATTACCATCCTCATCTCCCTGGTTACGCTTTTACTCGAACTGCTCTTTGTCGCGCCGAGGATCGCCTTGGTTCCAGTTTCTCTTGAAGCGCAACTGGAAGGGCTATCTGCACGCAGCCTGAATTCTCGCCTGCAGATGCTGGTGGCAACCCTGATTCTAATCACGATTCTGATGATTGCGCCAAGAGGCTACCAGGAAGCTGTCAATGCAATGCTGGCGGGTGGAGGAAACGTAACCACCGAGATACCCAGGATTCAGTTCCAGTTGAC
>JBFYSM010000526.1:0-6236 GCA_041301605.1 Chloroflexota bacterium
GGTTGCCAGCACGGACATCCCGAGGCCAATCAGGCTGTCCCAGCCCAGGGAATAGGCCAGGGCGATCATGATCGGCAGCAGCGGGATGACTTCTTCGAAGATGCCGAAGAAGCCGCCCAACGCCATGAAGAAGAAAGTGATGATTAACAGCAGGGTATATTTGCGGTTCCCAAATTTCTTGATGATCAACGAGATGACATACTTGAGGATGCCGCTGCGGTCCATGACACCAAAGGCAACCCCCACCAGCAGGATGAATACGATGATACCGATCACAATGCTGCTGCCTTCCGCGGTGAATACTTCGAAGGGCGCCGTGAACCAGCGCCAGATGGGATACTCCGGTCTTTCGGTGAAAGTGAATGAAGCAGCATTGATGGTTTCGCGGCCATCGACCTCGACGCGGGCATACTCACCCGCCGGTATGACACGCGTCAACACACCGGAGATGATCATCATTGCCAGCAGGATGAGCAGGGATTGGATGAAAGCCTTCTTGCTGATCTGTGCACCGGATTTTTGCGTCATGGGGGTCTCCTTAAATTAAAACCTTGGGATTTCTTCCAAGTGTATTGCATAAGGCCTCAAGAGTCAAAAGAAACCGGAGAGCGGGGGAGTATGCTGAAATCTCCACGAAAATACATCTTTGGATGGATGAAGAAATCCGGAAAAACCGGTAGAGTATGTGCATCACCCGTGAAGGAGAAAACCGATATGCAAAAAGAACAGATCTTTCCCCTGGCCCAAAAAGCCATGCAAACCATTCATCCCAGGGTTGGGCCGATAATGGAAAAGTTCGCTGAAAGCCTGGATATCGACAGGCGCCTGGTTGGGTTGCTGATCCTGGCCGCCACCTTCGATCCAGAACCGATCTCCCCCTCCATCCTGCAAAAGCGTTCCCCTTATACCAACGCGAGTTTCTATTTGCAGGGCTTGGAATATGCCCGCGACCACCATCTTCTCGAAGAAATCAGGCCGGGCGAATTCATCCTGTCCGCCAATGCATGCCAACAGATCATCAACCTGCTGGCTGAAATCCGATTGGCTTTTGCCAACGCGGATCCCTTGCCAGAGGTCGACTCCAAGCGCTTGGGATATTTGCTTCACAAATTAGCCAAGGTCATGGTCGAGAACCCCCCCTCACCAGAGCACGAATCCGCAAGAAGAAGCTATGCCATCATGCCCGCTCCTGTCCCGCCGCTTCCATATATCGAACAGGCCATCTCCTGCCTGGGTGCCTACCGGGATGACTCGCACCTGGCCGCCTGGCAGCCCACGGGCATCAGCGCCACCGCCATCGAAGCATTGACCTTCCTCTGGCGCGGCGAGGCCGATTCGCTCGACTCCCTGTGCGAGAAGCTGCCATTCCGCAACCACTCGAAAGAAACCTACGCAGTCACATTGGAAGAACTCCGCAAACCTGGCTACATCGAAGGCCCGGATGGTTCACCCATTGTGACAGCCAAGGGGAAAGCGTTCCGCGAGAAGGTGGAGCTGGATACAGATGAGATTTTCTATAAACCCTGGTTTGTCCTTTCGCAAGGTGAAATTGCTGAGATCGGCGGATTGTTGATCCGCCTGCAGGAAGGTCTGAAAGTAACCAGTAACCTTTTCTAAACCAACCCTAACCATAAAATACAAGGTTCTCTGGGAGTCGCCGTGATGGATGGAAAGATATGGGGGTATGGGGCGGGCGTTGCCCGCCCCATACCCCCAAATTCCTCCCGCTTCCGGCGATTCCCAAAGAACCACCTTCGTTTCGCGCAGCAGGAAATATCTTGTACAGTACAATAGAGATCTATGCAGGCAACATCCCATACCTACCAACCTAGAGTAGAGTATCCGGATGAGTCGGTATTGATTGTGGAAGATTCTGTGCCGTATTTGGCGTCGAATACTTTAGAGGAATAGGAATTTGGATCAAGAATTTCTCCTGGTTGAAGAAGTCATCATTGGCCTTCTCCTGATTGCATCGCTTGTCGCGGTTGCAGCCAACCGCTATCGCCTGCCATATACCGTTGGCCTGGTGTTGATCGGCCTTGCTCTGACCGTTGTCCCGGAACTCCCCATTCGGCTTACATCTGATATCATCCTGGCGGTATTGGTGCCGCCGCTCCTGTTCGAAGCTGCTTTCCATCTCAACCTGGAGGATCTCAAGCGCGACCTCGGTTTCATATTGTTATTGGCTGTGCCGGGCGTGATCATCACCACATTGGTTGTAGGTGGGATCATCCGTTGGGGGACAGGCATGGAAACTCGATATGCAATGATCTTTGGAGCGTTGATCGCTGCGACGGATCCGGTGGCGGTGGTTGCCCTCTTCCGCCGCCTGGGTGTGCCCAAACGACTGCAGGTTCTCCTGGAAGGTGAGAGCCTGTTCAACGATGGGACTGCAGTTGTCATCTTTGTTCTGATGCTTGCACTGGCGCCTGGTGTCAATCAGGATATATTTAGCATCCTTGATGTTTCCGGGAATAACGCAATTGATGTGGTGGATGTGATTGCAACATTCCTGATGGTTGCCGGCGGTGGGGTGCTGGTCGGTATTGTGCTGGGGATGGCCATCTCCCAGCTCATCGGTCGGATCGATAATCCGCTGGCTGAGACCACCCTCACTACTGTATTAGCTTTTGGTTCTTACCTGGTTGCAGAAACTTTGGGCGTCAGCGGTGTGCTGGCCGTGGTGGCAGCTGGCATCCTAAACGGGAATGTGGGGCCGCGCGGCATGTCCGCCACCACCCGCGTGGTGGTCTTCAATTTCTGGGAATATGCCGCCTTCCTGATGAACTCCATGATCTTTTTACTCATTGGCTTGAGCGTTCAGATCAACGAACTTTTTAAGTACAGGTGGGAAATTGCAGTTGCGATCCTGGCCGTTCTGGTTGCACGGTTGGTGAGCATCTATGGGTTTTCCTTGTTCGCCAGTACGATACCTGGCAAATGGCGTCATATCCTGTACTGGGGCGGACTGCGCGGCGCGATTGCCCTGGCACTGGTATTGATCCTGCCGGAAACCGGCCTGCTTCCAGGTATTATCAGCCAGATCAAGGCTATGGCTTTTGGCGTGGTGCTGTTCACCCTGATCGTTCAGGGCTTTAGCATGGCCCCGCTTGTCAAGCGGCTGAAGATCATTCAGCGTTCACATTTTCAAGAGGAATACGAACGCCGCCATGCCCGCTTCGTTGCCAGCCGTTCTGCGCACGATTACCTGCGGCGCATGTCCCAGCAAGGATTGATCTCCGAGCATACCTGGCAGCGCCTCTCTTCGCTAATGGAACGCCAGAGTGAAACCCTGGTTGATGCGGTGCGAGAGGTGGTTACTTCGGATCCTACTGTGGAGACCGAAGAACTGGATACCGCCCGGCGTGAAGCCTTGCGTGCCCAGCGCAGCGCATTGACCGGCCTCCTGCGGGATGGAATCATCTCCGAAGAGACTTATACCCAACTGGTCAGCGAAGTGGATTTCGCCCTTACCGAGCCGAACCTAACCTGGCCCGAACTCCTGCGGAATGGTGCCGCGCCAGCATTGGAAGTAAGGCGCTTGATGGCGGTGGTCATCCAGGAGACGGATGTCGAAAATGCGATCAGTGCGATGAATAAAGTGGGGTTCACGGTTTCCCGCATGCAGAGTTCGGGCGGCTTCCTGCGCCGCCGTAATGTGACGCTGTTGATCGGCCTGCCGGAAGGCCGCGAAGAATCAGCCGTCAAGGTGCTCCGCAGTAGCTGCCGGCAACGGGTTGAATTTGCCTCCTCGCTCTGGCGTGATTTACCCATGTTATCCCCTACCCGTGTTACGGTGGGCGGTGCTGCCATATTCGTTTTTGAGGTTGAATTCTATGAAGAATTCTAGTAATATGAGATTGATCATTGCCGTGGTACGCGATGCCGACAGCGAATCCATCCTGAAGGTGCTGCTCAAGGATGGGTACCGGGTGACGCGTATCTCCTCCACGGGCGGCCTCCTGCGACGCGGCAACGCGACATTGTTGCTTGGTGTGGAGGTTGATAAGGTCAAGACAGCGATCCAGATGATCCGCGAGAACAGCGCCCCGGCCATCGATCCCGGCCTCAAGCGGGCGACGATCTTCGTGCTGAAAGTGGACCGTTTCGAACAACTGGACTGAGAAAGATCCGGAAAGGTGGTGCCAATGAGTAATCCCATTCGACTTCTGATGATGGCGGTTGTCCAGGAGCAGGACGCCGACCTGGTGGTGCGCGCCCTGGGCCTGCTCGAAGCGCCAGTCATCCACCTGGCCAGCACCGGCGGCTTCCTGGGCCGGCGGAATGCCACTCTGTTGATCGGCCTTCCGGAGGGGTCGGAAGAGAAGGTGATTGCTGCCATGCAAAAATCCTGCCGCCAGCGGGTTGAATACCTGGCCATGCCGCTGGAAGGCTCGCCCATGCCGCTGCCCACCCCGGTCCCGGTGACGGTTGGCGGTGCAACCATCTTCGCCATCCCGGTGGAACGATTCGAGGAGTTCTAAGATGAAACTGGTAATTGCCATTCTAAAGGATGCTGATTCGGATGCTGTCATCCAGGCCCTGACCTCGGCCCAATTCCGCGTCACGCGCATTGCCTCGACCGGCGGCCTGCTGCGCCGGGGCGTGGCCACCCTGCTGGTGGGCGTGGAAGATGAGAAAGTGGATGCCGCCATCGTAGTGATCCGCGCCAGCACGCCGGAACCGCCCCCCAACGAGAAACGCGCCACCGTCTTCGTGGTGGATGTGGCCCGGCATATACAGGTTTAGCAGTTATGGGCTTGGTGGGGTGGGTTTTGCCATTATGTTTGGGTACCCGCTGGCCTACGGCCTGACCGCTTTCGGTTACTCCCTGCGCTTTGTCCGGCAGCGGTTACGCTAAAGGGATTTTGCCCATGCGGCTTACCGCTGATCCAAACCGATAGGCTAACCATATGGATATTAGTAAATCTTGCAATTTGGATTGATTATGGATGATCCTAAATATGACCCAGTGATCGATTGGAATGGATTCTTTGAAGAGATACAAAACGAATCCCCAAGAGCAGCGGTTATTATCGCTAGCTTCGTGCGTCGCACCAGACGGGTGGGAGAATCCCCTTGATCCGGTGGAATGCCATCGAGCCGGTTTATCCCGTTAAAAAAGGTGCGACGCACCCCACACGCTCACCCCAGACGGAGTTATCGATCAGGCGGGTCTTGCCGATGTAGACCGCCATCCTGACCAGGTTTCATAGCGGGCTCCTGTTTTGCCCGAAAAATGATGGTATCAATAAGATGTCGACAGGCTCAATTTTCCAACTCAACCCAAGGGCTCGCCATCCTGATCAGGTACACTGGACGCTCGCTCCGCTCGCGCCGGTGAGCCAAACTGTTAATCACCTCACCCGATCGAAAAACGAAGGGAATTAGCACATGAAAAGGGAAATCAGCATCATACAACCCGAGTATCTTATCGAAGATTGGCCTGGCAAATATGATGTTTTCTCCTGGCTCGAATACATCGTCAGCGTACCTAATCCCATCTTTTTCGTCACAACGCGTAAGGAAAACGGCGCACCGAATGCCAATCTAAGTTCGTGGGGATTGTTGACCGGAGAAAAAGGCAATTACTCATCCTTGCTGGCGCTCCTGGATAACTCACATACCTACCAAAATATTCTACGGGAAGGCGAGTGGTGTGTTTGTTTTCCATCCTTCCAACACTATCGTCAATGTTTCGAGACCATTCGTCTTAATCAACCAGAGAACGACGAAATAACCGATGCAGGATTGACCGTCGAGCTGCCAAAGAGTGTCCAGGCTCCCCGCATTGCCGAATGCTCGGTAAACCTGGAATGCCGCCTGGAGTGGCACCATCCGCTTTATGAAAATAGTCGTTGGCACCTTTTCGCTGGGCGGGTAACCCATCTGGCTATGGATGAATCTGTGATGGTACCTGATCCTGTTGAACGAATGCGGATCATGGAACTGATGTACAATATTAGAAGTACAGTCCATCCAATGACCGGGGAGCAGTATGGTCCAAACACTTTAGGGTTACTGAGCAGGGTGGAAGATATATTCGGTAAACGAGAACATTAGAAAGACGGCGGTTAGCACCGGCTCCAAAGATCTGGATGCTTGTCGATTGAGAAAAAATTAATCCAAAAAATGGCAGTACCGCATAACTTACTACGGGCAATTGATTGCGGCTCTGGTCCGGCATAAAATCCATCCTTCGGTGAATTTATTCCTTAAATTTCGGCTGTTTCAGG
>JBFYSM010000527.1:0-4907 GCA_041301605.1 Chloroflexota bacterium
ATCAACTCCCGGACCGTGTCCTCGGCCAGGCGCAGTTCGTGATCCTCCCCATCCGGGGCGGGTTCGGCTGCTTCGGGCTGGTCGGTATCAGGTACGGCGGTCGCGCCCTTGATGGCCAGGCGGATGCGAGCCTGCCGGCCACCCAGGCCGAGCAAGCCGCGGCTGCCAGCATCCAGCACTTCCACATCCACTGCATCTTCCGGGAGTCCCAGATCGGCCAGGCCTTGGGCAATAGCTTCCTCTACAGTGGGGGCAATGATTTCCAGCGTGGCGCGCTCATTATCGTTCATTTTTTTCCTCCTGTTTTCGTAACCGGCTGGAGGCTCTTTGGCAGGAGATTCTTCCAGTTGGCCTTGCCCAACAGGGCATATTGGACGATGCCCAGCACGTTACTGACGATGAAATACAATGCCAGGCCGGAAGCATAGTTCCATGCGAAGTAGAGCAGCATCAGGGGCATGTAGAGGCTCATCATCTTGCCCATCTGGGCGCTCTGATCGGTTGGATTGGCGGAGGGCGTGGCCGGCATGGTCAGTTTGGACTGGATATAGGTGGTGATGGCAACGATGATGGCCAGGATCGAGACGCCGAAGCCGAAGATCGTTACCCGCTCCGGTTGGCCCAGGTTCATCCAAAGGAAATTGCTATTGAGCGGGATCATCTCGGTTATATTGATATTCAGTAATTCCCCGGTGAACGTACCAGCGCTCTTGACCAGATATGTTAACTGCAAGGGAGTGGCAGAGAGCGCCCGCATGACGCTCTGGTACAGGCCAAAAATAATTGGAAGTTGGATCAATGTTGGCAGGCAGGAGCCGAAGGGACTGACCCCGGCTTCCTTGTACATCTTCATCTGCTCTTGAGCCAGTTGCTCTTTATTGCCCTTGTGTTTTGTTTGGATTTCCTGCCATTTTTTGGATTGCTGCATCTCCTGCAACGCAGCGGTGGATTTCATTTGCTTGGCCATCAGTGGATGGGTTGCAAGGCGGATGAGGATGGTGAACAGGATGATGGCGATCCAGAAGTGTCCGCCGACCAGGGTGTTCACCCACAATAACAAGTTCGTCAGGGGGGTAACAATAATGGTTTCCCACATAATATTTCTCCTTTACTTATCCGGCGTGAAGGTCCAATCCTGTTTACCATCGAGATCGTAGGCGAGCAGGATGTAGTCACCCTTTACGGGTGCAACCAGGATGCGTTCCCCAGCCAGGACAGGGGTGCCATATAACTTTCCGGCCAGGATTTCCCGGTTGTCTTCGAGGGTTTCCCGGTCGAGGAAGTACAGCGTGCCGAGTTCTGTGCCGAATATGATCTTGTTCTCCAGCACCAGGGGTGTGCCCAGAACAGCAGAATCAGCCATGAAATCTGAAATCTCGCTGCCATCTTCGGCATTGAGGGCGTAAACGTGACCATCGGATGTGCCGACATACAATGTGCCATCGCTCAGGGCAGGCGTGGACCAGATCTGCCCGGGGAATTGCTTCTCCCAGAAAGGCTTGCCATTCGATGTATTCAGGGCGGTCACCATACCACTGAAGGTGCCAATATATAAGACACCGTCGGGGCCGAGTGCGATCCCGCCCAGGATGGCGCCGTCAATTTTCTGTTCCCAAACCTTTTCAGCGCTTATTGCATCCAGCGCGTAGACTGTGCTACCGAGGGATGTGAAGTAGATCTTTTCGCCATCCGTAACCGGGGCTGTCCAGAGGGCGTTATCGGCTTCGAACGGTTCGCCCTGGAGTTCGCCATCGAAGTTCAGGATGTACAGTTTGTGGTCGGCATTGGGCGCATAGATGCGGTCATTGGCAACCAGCACGCTGCCGATCCAGCGGTCCTTGGCATCCGGGAATGACCAGTTGATGTTATCTTCCTGCTCCGGATCCACTGTTGGATCCAGGCTGTAGAGCACTTTGTCATACGCCCCAACGATCAACTGTCCATCCGGCGTCAGAATGGGCGTGGCAAAAATGGCGAATTGATTTTGCATCGTGCTTTTCTGTGAGAATTGCCAGATATCGTCGCCATCATCCAGCTCTACAGCATACAGTTGGGGGCCAGCGGCGACATAGGCATATTCTCCCTCTACGGTAATGCTGGGCCAGGAAGCGGCCTGCAACCCTTCAGCGCATCCGGATAGCAGGATGGCCAGCATGGGCAAAACGAGTACGAAAACCAACAGTTTCTTTTTCAAAGGATCATCTCCTTACGGAACGGGGTCGTAGCCCCCGGGATTGAACGGGTTACAGCGCAGGACGCGCCAGGTTGCCATCAGGCTGCCTTTGATTGCTCCATGCTTGTAGATCGCCTGGTATCCATAATGTGAGCAGGATGGATAGAACCGGCAGGTGTTGGCTGGCAGGCCGCGCGATATCGTCATCTGGTACAGGCGGATCAACGCCAGCACGACCAGCCGCGGCCAGTTCCGAAGCGTACGCGGCAAATCCCGCAAACGCGGCTCGTGCGAATAATCATCCGGCAGATAGGGTTCAACTGTCATGGGGGAGGAGCAGTTGTGCTCGGCGCAGCAACATAAGCAGTGCACTGTAGGTCTGGTCGAGCGTGGCAGTAGCCAGCGGGGAACGGGCGATCAGGAGCAGGTCAAAACCAGGGGATACCTGGGAAATCAGACTCGACATGGCTGCCCTGAGCAGGCGTTTGGCACGGTTACGTTGCACAGCCGAACCAACCGTGCGGCCGGCTGCCACACCCACGCGGACACATTCTTGTTCAGAAGCCAGTTGATATAAAACAATCAACGGGTGGGCATAGGACTTGCCGGAACGCCGCACCCGCTTGAAATCGGTGGAACGGGTCAGGCGAAAGCGTCGCTTCACCTGGTTCTCGTTGGCTTACCTGAACTTTCGGAACGCGCGGCATGGATCTCAGACCTGCGCGCTGCTTAAAACCACCTACCAGCGGACGCGCTTGACGTGCTGGTTGGACTTGACAGCCAGGCGATGGCGGCCCTTCAGGCGGCGGCGCCTGAGCACGGCGCGGCCATCGGCGGTTGCCATGCGGGCGCGGAAACCGTGGACGCGGACACGCCTGCGGATCTTGGGTTGATAAGTGCGTTTCGTTGCCATTTACATCCTCATAAATTCAGAAGTCTTTCACCATACAGTGGGATCTCCACTGGGGTTCTCTAGACGAGCATGCTATTATACCGTAAAGGGCGAAGTTCGGTCAAACAAAATGCGATTGATCTACAGTGTATTGGTAATCTCCCATCTCTTTCTGGATTTCCTGGTTTGCATTGATTAGCGAACGTTCTCACACGCTGGTGGCCAAATCGGGTGTTGGCGAACGCCCGGCTAATCATCGTGGCAGTAATCCGCTCTTTTGTGCAAACTCCAGAATAAAGTACCCTTGTTCGAGTAACCGCAAGGCTTTTTTTGGTGTAAAATGGGGATACCAATAGAGATGATGGAAAGAAGAAGAATCCCCCGCAAGTATATGATGTACTACACCCGCGTCTTCAAGATGCCGGGGGGAGTACTCCTCGGTCATCTGGTGGATATCACTTCTGCCGGGGCGATGATCATCAGCGAAGGACCGATCCCAACCGACCAAACTTACCGTGTCAAACTGGAACTCTCGCCGGATGTTTCTGAGACCCCCTACATGATCTTCAACGCCCGCAGCGTTTGGTGCAAGAAGGATGTGGATCCGCGCTTCCATAACACCGGTTTTGAAATATTGGAACCGTCGGAAGAGCAGGTTGCCATCATCGACCGCATCATCGAAGCCTACGGCTTCCGTGATAACGAAAACTAGAATAATCCCCGATCCCTTACATGGACCGCATCCAAATCCCCATCGAAAAATTACAGGTCAAATCCCATTCGCTCTGGGATGACCAGTGGTTCCTGTTGACCTGCGGTGATTTCCAGAAGCGCCATTTCAACACCATGACCGTTTCCTGGGGCAGCCTGGGGACGATGTGGAACAAACCTTTTGCGATGGTAGTCGTCCGCCCGACGCGCTACACCTACCAGTTCATGGAGCAGTACGAGACCTTCACCCTGTGCGCCTTCCCGGAACCGTATCGTAAAGCCCTGAACCTGCTGGGATCCAAGTCCGGCCGGGATGGGGATAAGATCGCCGAATCTGGCCTGACCCCCGAGGCTGCGACCGTTGTCTACGCTCCCTGCTTCGCCGAAGCGGAACTGGTGCTCGAATGCAGGAAGATCTACTGGGACGATTATGATCCGGCGCACTTCCTTGATCCTGCCATTGACCGCTTGTATCGCAAGGATTACCACCGCATCTATTTTGGGGAAATCCTGGCGGTGACAGGAGCAAAACACTTCTTGGGTAAATAAGATTTCCACAAAAAAACGAAATTCCCGCAGGTTGTGAATGACCTTGCGGGAATTTTCTATGCTTCCAGCAATTCCTTGGCTTTCTTACTTTGTTTCCCGCGTTCTTCTGTATCCAGGATGCGCTTGCGGATGCGGTAGGAGAGTGGTGTGACTTCCAGCAGTTCGTCATCCGCCAGGTACTCGATGGCCTCATCCAGGCTCATCTGGCGCGGCGGCGTCAGGCGGATCTCCATCTCGCCGCGCGACGAGCGCACATTGGTCAGGTGCTTCTTCTTGCAAATGTTGATCGGCAGATCCATGCCGCGCGGGTATTCCCCAACCACCATGCCTTCGTACACTTCCACACCTGGGCCAAGGAATAACATGCCGCGCTCCTCGGCGTTCTTCAGCCCGTAGGAGGTGGTGACACCCGGCTCCCAGGCAACCATCGAACCGGTCGTGCGTGTTTCCATCGGCCCGGTCATTTCATCGTATCCGTGGAAGATGGTGTGCATCACGCCCATGCCGCGCGTGGCGGTCAGGAACTGGTAGCGGAAACCGAGCAGGCCGCGGGTCGGCACGCGGTAAACCATCCGCACCGAG
>JBFYSM010000569.1:0-3749 GCA_041301605.1 Chloroflexota bacterium
TGGGCGGGGAGCACATCGCCATCCGGCTCGATATAGAGCCAGGCCTTGCCAGCCCCGGACGGGGTTTCATCTTCGGCGGTTTCCAGTGCCACAGGGTTATCGACGGAGTATGGGACGGGGAGATCCCAGGTGAGGGTGATGCCCAGTTCGGCGGCCTGCTGTCGCAAGGCATCCGCGGTACCCTGGAATCCCTTGTCTGCCAGGCTCAAAGAGATGGATTTGACACCCAGTTCAGCCAGTTTTGCAAGGTGTTGGCTGGCATCCTTGGCTGTCCTGGCGTTGATGGTCAGGTGCACGGTGGTGAAGATATCGGCCGGCATGATCGTTTCCAAAACTTTCCAGGAATTCTTGTTGTCCGGTTGGAGCACCACCAGCAGATGGTCGAGGCCGGTCTGCAGGAGGGTATCGAGATACGCCTTGTCAGCCAGCTTGAGACCATCCGTCAGCAAGCCGGTGACCTGTCCGTTCTTCTCGGCATGGGCGATCAATTGGGGCAGGTCGTCGCGCAAGGTTGCTTCACCGCCCGTGAAGATGATGTGGGGGATGCCCTGGTGCCAGGCCTGGTCGATGACGGTCTGCCATTCGGCGGTATCCAGTTCGCGGTCGACGCGCTTGGTGGGGGCCAGGGATGGGTCGGCGCCCACCGGCAGGCGGTAGGTCAGTGCGCAGTCGAGGCGCAGGGGGGCGTTCAAATCCTGGGAGTGGGGCGCAACCCGTTCGAAGTCCAGGTACGTAACCGGGTCCAGGTCGGGGATATCGATCAATGTGTGGATGCGCTCGCGGAAATCCAGGAAATCCTGCAGGGCACGCGCCTTGTTGATGCGATATCGGGCTGCGATCGCCCTGGCAGCTTCTTCGGGAGCAGTCCCTTTCATCAGGTGGAAGGCATATTCCGCCGCGCTGGGGTTCAGATGCAGGACCGTAGCGGCGTTGACGATCAGGATGCCGGAGCCATCCTTGCGCAAGCGCAGGTGCAGGCGGTAGGCCGGTTCATCCGGCGCGGACTGGTAATGCAGGGTCTCGGTAGGGAGGGGTTGCTGCCCGGAGGGTTTTTCAGCCAGGATCCAGAGCAGGACAATCGCCACCAGCAGGAGCATTAGTTGTACCAAGACGCCGTATCTTTGGAAGAATCCGCGCTGTTCGCCAAGGAAGTAGATTACTGACCCCAGCAAGGTCACAGCCCCGATAATGCGTATCGCCAGGCCTTTGACACGATATTTACCGATCTTGAGCTTGCCTGCGATGAGGAGGTAGCCTCCGAAAACAAGCAGACACACAGAGACGAGAATCCTGGAAATGAGCATTAGCGTTTGCATTACATTTTGGTCCATTGCAGCCTCCTGATCTATTCGTCGCGGATGAAGTGCGGCATGTCGAAGGGAATTTCGAAAGACAATTCGATGAAACCGGCGTACTGGCCGTTTTCGTACCAGGGTGTCTGGCAGATCAGCTTTTTAATTCCGTTCTTTTCGATCGTGTATACGTTGGAGATTTGTTTATCCATCAGGCGCTCGAGCTTGCCGCGCGCCGGGTCGGGGTGGCAATCGAGCACGTTCCTGCCAATCAGTTCGTAGCCGCCGTCTTTTTCGAAAGTTTTGGCGGATTTGTCGTTCATTTCGATGATGATGCCATCCGGATCACAGACAGTGACAGCGGCAGGGAATTCTTTGACCCAGGAATGAGTTGCGTATGCCACGTTCAACCTCGGTGGAAGAGCGGGATTTCTTCCGGCACTTCGAAAGAGATTTCGACAAAGCCGGCATATTGGCTGTCCCGGTACCAGGGAGCCTGGAAGAAGAAACGCTTCTCTCCATCTTCTGTGTTGAAATAAGCGTTCGAAATCTGATTTTCCATCATACCGGCAAGCTTGGTGCGGGATGGCTCCGGGTGGCAATCGAGCACATTTGAGCCAAGCAATCCGGGTCCGCCATCTTCAGCAAAGAGGTTTTCTGCTTCAAGGTTCATCTCAATGATGATCCCCTTGGTGTCGCAGACCATCACTTCAGCGGGTAGTTCTTGGATCCAGGCGCGTACGGAGGTTGTCATTCTATTTGTACTCGGTCAGCAGGGCGTAGAGCACGGAGACATACAGGTCAAGGTGCTGGTTCACCCGGCCGGGGAAGATTTCATCGAAATAGGCGAGATCGTCGTATCTTGTGTGGATGATTTCGCCATCATCGCCGTAGCGCGGATCCACCTGGGTGTAGCCGTCTTCGTCGCCCAGCTTCCAGTTGGTGGCTTCGAAGTATATCCAGGGGATGCCAGCGTCATCGAAAGCGCCGAAATCAGCCGTAGGGTAGCCATCTTCATCGTACAAATCGACATTCCAAATGGTCTCCAAATCGTAGCCATTGGCCTCGGCCCAATCCATGGCCCAATCACGGGCGTCGGAATCGTTTTCCGGGCTGTACACGTAGGTGATATCTCCGATGGAAATGCTGTCCATGTTGACGAAGAGCACAATATCCGGAATTTCATTGCGGCTCAAGGAATCCACGAACGCGTAGGAGCCGAGCAGTTCGGCTTCCTCCGCGCCAAAGGCGATGAAGTAGATGGTATAGGGGATGATCTCATCGGCAACCAGTTGCGCCACTTCGAGCAGGACGGCCACGCCGGAGCCATTGTCATCGCTGCCGCGGCCTTCTTCGGCAGAATCATAGTGCGCGCCGACCACGATCACCTGGGAAGATTCGCCATCCTTGACGGCGATGATATTGGCCGAGTGAACCCTGTCGCCATCATCGTCCGTATCGGTAAAGGCCTGGAACTCGGAGCCGTAGCCCATTGCAGCGAAGGCATTGACGATGTACTGCCCGGCCTGGGCCTCCTCCGCCGTCCCCGACCAGCGAGCCCCGATCCCGGTCAGGGCTTCGAGATGTAGGCGGGCGATCTGTCCATTCTCGCCTTGTACAACGACAGGCTCCTCCGGGCCATCCTTCTCCGGTTCTTCGGCTTCGTAGGATGGTGCATCGTGTGTTTCGAATTCATCCTGGGGTTCACTTTGCAGGTCGACCAGTCCGCTGAAAGAGCAGGACAGGAGTGTGAATGAAAAAACCACGAACAGCAGCAGGGCAGCATTTCTGGTTTGTCTCATTGATGAAATTCCTTCATGGAATCGATGCTGTGGTTGCAGTTTCGAACTGGAGCGGGCAGCCGCCGCCGCATTCGGCCAGCAGGAGGCAGCCGTTGCACTTCTCCGGCAGGCCTTTGCGCTCGCGCAGCCGCACCGCCAATTCATGGTTCCAGATGGCATCCCACTCGTCGGTGAGCAGGTTGCCGAGTTGGTGGTAGTACGACTGGCAGGGCAGCACCCCGCCATCGGGTTCCACGCACATGTTGTAGAGCGCCGCCGTGCAGCCCTTTACACCCAGGTCCATCTGCACGGGATCGAAGTTGCAATACTGGGTCGGCGTATACCAGATGAGACGCTGGCCATGCGCCTCGGTTTTCTGGCGGGCGGTCTCCAGGAGTGGCGCCAGTTCGCTTTCCTTCAGCCCGGTCCCAACCGTTGCGCCCCGCCCGGAGTAGATAAGCGCATTCAATCCCACCGTGGGGACGCCCAGTTCGGCCAGGAAATCGAGCGTGGCCGGGATGGTGCGGACGTTCGTCTTCAGCATGGTGGTATTGGTCATAACATACAACGGCGTGGCGAGCACATTGCGGATGCCCTGCACCGTCTGCCGGAAGGCGCCTTTCGAGCGCACCATTTCATCATGGACTTCGGGCTTGCTCGACTCCAATGTGATCTG
>JBFYSM010000594.1:0-15820 GCA_041301605.1 Chloroflexota bacterium
CTGCTTTCTGGCTGGTCTATCTCCCGATCCTCGCCATACCGGTGGTGATATTCTTCCTTTCCATGAGCCCCACCCACAAAGTGCTTGCAGCCGCCAAGCGACGGGAACTGAAAGCCGTGCAGGCCCACTTCGACCGCTCCTGCCGGGAACTGCTGCAGCGCATCGAACAGGGCAAGGATGCCAGCCGCCTGTCCGCACGCATCAACGCCCTGGAAGCCTACAGCCGCCGCCTGCAAACTGCACGCACCTGGCCTTACAACACATCCATGTTGCGAACCCTGATCTTCTCCGTGCTGATCCCAGGTGGGACAGCGTTGGCGAGAATCCTCTTTGACTTGTAGTCGTAACGAAAGAAGGTTAGTATGCCATCCCAACAATTTCAGATGGATCTCATCCAAACTTCCGCAGGTAAACTGAGCATCTATTTCCTCGGACACGGCAGCTTGATGATGATCTTCAACGAAAAGATCATCCACATCGACCCGTTCAGCCGGGTGGCCGATTACGTTGAAATCCCGAAGGCCGATATCATCTTCATCACCCACGAGCACCGCGACCACCTCGACCCGGATGCCTTGAAACATATCCAAACTGCGCAGACCACCGTCATCCTGACCGATCTCTGCGCGCAGCAACTCGATGGCGGGGTTGTGATGAAAAACGGCGATACCGTCACAGTGGAAGGAATCTATGTCGAGGCGGTACCGGCCTACAACATCATCCACAAACGAGAAAACGGCCAACCCTTCCACCCCAAAGGGCATGGCAACGGCTATATCCTGACCTTCGGCGATACCCGCATCTACATCGCCGGGGATACCGAGAACATCCCCGAAATGGCAAACCTGCGCGATATCGATATCGCCTTCCTGCCAATGAACCTGCCCTACACGATGTCCCCCGAAATGGTCGCCGATGCCGCCACGCTGTTCCGCCCGAAGATCATCTATCCCTATCACTACGGGAACACGGATACATCCAAACTGGCAGATCTGCTGGCCGGGACCGGGATCGAAGTCCGCATCCGCAAGCTGGCGTAAGTGGTGCGTCGCACCGCACTTGGCGGAATTTTCCCAAGCGAAAACATGTGCCGCTTATCGGGATTGCTCCACCGGTCTGGTGCGACGCACTCAAAGTAGAGCTAATATCGTTCCTTCAACTCCCGAACTGGCAGGACGATCCTTCCTTCACTCGCCGATCCAACCAACGAGACCTCCTGCGGCCTGGTAGCAGCCAGGTAAGCCGTAAAAGCTGCCGACATCGCGTCCAGTTGCTCCGATGTATAGATCAAATCCAATGGAAGGACTCCCTGCAACAACCGATGGCGGGTGATCTCCTCGAAGAAATCCATCGGGTCCTTGATCCCCATACGATTCTCGTACAGGATGACCTGACGTTGCAAGCGCCCCTCAAGGGTTGGCCTTGGCAAAGGGCTGTGCCCCAGCAAGGCACAAAATGCCGCTTGGGGGTGTGTTTCCAGAAATTGGAGCGGGAACGTCTTGGAAGGGTAAGGCTTGAATCCCATCCCTGCCAGCTTGCGGTAAAGCTCAAACCCCAATTGCACCCAGGCCGGGCACATCTCCTCCCGCCCCGGTGTATGCGAGATCCCAATTCCATGTTGGCCCAATTCATATTCCGCCATGCGCATATCTGCCCCGCGCAAGCGGACAGCGGTCTGACCATGTTTCTCCATCTGTTTCCGCACCAGCCCGCGATTGGGGCGCGGTGGCGCGCAGACGGCCACGGTAACGGTTTCCTGCCCGCCGAGGAGGGCTAACACATCATCCAGTTCGCCCTCAGCCAGGGATCTCAACCTGGCATCTTCATCCAAAACTGCTTGAACGAATGGCTGGCGGCCTCCGGAAGGGTCGATGCCGATGAAAAGTGGAGAAGGTAAAGACATACGGGTAACCCTGTTTGGCTATGGTAAACTCTGTTGTACAACCATAGTGTAGACGAAAAAACCAAATGATGCAACTCAAAAGACCAATCATTTTCACAATCATCCTCATCATGGGGCTGCTGTGGATATTCTTGAGCGCTAACCGCAGCGGGGCCTCGACCGGTGGCCCGCTCTTGGCTCCCCAGGAAGGGTTCCTGGCCCCCGACTTCACCCTGCAAACCTTGGACGGCGAATCCATCACCCTCTCCGGATTACGGGGACAGGCTATTGTCATTAACTTCTGGGCCACCTGGTGCCCTCCCTGCAAGGCGGAGATGCCCGCTATCCAGGAGATGCAGGACGCGTTCCGCGAGCAGGGTTTGGTTATCTTGGCTGTCAATGCCACAAGCCAGGATACTTACACAGGAATTGCCCCATTCCTTGAAGATTACGGCTTGACCTTCCCCATCCTGCTCGATTCGAACGGCGAGGTCGGAAGCCTCTACCAGGTTCGATCCCTGCCCACAACCATCTTCATCGGAAGGGATGGCATCATTCAGAAGATCGTCATCGGCGGACCAATGCCGAGGGCCCTGCTGCAATCCCGGATCGAGGAATTGCTCAAGTAAACCATGCTGACCATCCTGCAGAATTTCTTCTCGCCGCCGCGGCACCTGATTTTTCCCATCATTGCCATTTGGGTCGGATTGAGCCTATCATCCCGGTATGCGCCCAAGCGAGGTGTTGCAGGCAATAAACTGGAAAACCTGGCATTGATCTCTCTGCTTGCTGGCTTGCTTGGCGGCAGGCTGGGCTACGTAGCCGACTATCCACAAGCCTTCCTTGCCAGCCCACTCAGCCTGCTATCGCTCAACACAGATCTGTTCGATGCGTGGTCGGCATTTGCCTTTGGGCTGATCGGTGCAATTATCTATCTCCAGCGCAGCCAACTACCCTTCTGGCATACAATGGATGCACTCACGCCGGCGATGTCTGTGCTGGCGATTGGGATTGCTTTTGCACATCTCGCATCCGGGGATGCCTTCGGAGCGCCTTCGACGCTGCCCTGGGTAATCGAACAATGGGGAACAGATCGCCATCCCAGCCAGGTGTACGAGACTCTGACAGCACTCTTGATATTTTGCCTGCTTTGGAAACAATTCAGCCAATCTGAACAGCCTGGCATGCTCTTCTTGCGGTTCCTGGCCTGCACATCGGGCTTGCGCCTGTTCCTCGAGGCTTTCCGCGGCGACAGTGCTTTGATCTTCAATGGAATTCGCATTGCACAAGTTATCGCCTGGATTGTTCTCGCATTTTCCCTGTTAGGAATTTCAAGGCTGTCGAGATCACCAAAATCATTGCAGGATATCTAATATATTGGCTATGCGCAAATTAGACGAAGTATTCATAAAAAACCTTCGAATTCGGGGCATCCTGGGGGTTTATGATCAAGAACGCCGCCAACCGCGCGAGATACTCATCAACATCATCCTCCACACAGACACGCGTCGCGCTGCCCGGACAGACTTCATCCGCGATTGTGTCGATTACGACCAGGTCACACAAGAAATTCGCGCCCTGATAGAGGGCGCGAAGCGGTTTACGGTTGAGGCCCTGGCGGAGGATATTGCCCGTTTGTGCCTCAGCAATCCGGGAGTCCGGCAAGTTGTGGTAAGGGTGGAAAAGCCGGGAGCTGTTGCAGGAGCCAGTTCCGTTGGGGTGGAAATCCTCCGGAAGAAGGGTCTAAATCTGAAGCGGTGAGGCACCGCGCGAGATGTTATCCAGGAACTCCTGGCGGGTGGCCGGGTTCGTGCGGAACGCACCATGCATGGCAGAGGTGGTCATACGCGCGTTGTGCTTACGAACGCCGCGCATCATCATGCAGAGATGCAGTGCTTCGACAACCACTGCCACCCCCTGTGGATCCAGCAGGTCGCGGATGGAATCGGCAATCTGGCGGGTCATCCGTTCCTGCACCTGCAGACGACGGGAGAACATATCCACAATGCGGGGGATTTTGGATAAACCAAGCACCTTTCCATTCGGGATATAAGCAACATGAGCGCGCCCTATAAACGGCAGCATGTGGTGTTCACACATACTGTAGAACTCGATATCGCGCACGATAACCATTTCATCATACTTCACCTGGAAAAGAGCATCGTTAACAATGGCACCTGGATTGGCCTTGTAACCGGAGAGTAACTCGGCATACATGCGTGTTACGCGTTCTGGTGTTCGGCGCAAGCCCTCCCGTTCCGGGTTCTCGCCCAAAGCTACCAACAGTTCGCAAACTGCTTTCTGTGCAACACCGACATCTATTCCGCTGGATTCCAATGTATCAGCGGTAAAGTTATCATCGTAATCAAGATATTCCATATTGATCCTAGGATGAATAGGCCCGGCTTGCTCTCCGCCGGGCCAATTTCAAGAAATGGGGAGAGTTATCCGACTTTAGGCTCGATCAAACCATAATTTCCGTCGCGCCGGCGATAGAGAACATTGATGGCATTTTTTTCTACATCAAAGAAGATGAAGAAATTATCATGCTCCAGGAGTTTCATTTGCTCCAATGCTTCAACCTCGGTCATCGGCACCAATTCGAAAGTTTTTCGCCGCACAATGGTAGCTTCCTCCGGTTCTGCTTCCTGCTCGGGCGACTCAACAACCTCTGCAGCAGAACGTCCATCGCCGCGTCCGCGCCAGCGCTTTCCCTTATATCGCTCGATATTCCGCTGCATCTTATCCACAGCCGAATCAAAGGCAGCAAAGATGTCATCAGCGCGTTCCTCTGAGCGGAGAATAAATCGACGGCCACGTACTGTAATCTGGGCAACCTGGCGGTCATTGGCACTCCTGGCCGAGGCTGCATATCTCAGATCCACCCTGGCCTCATCTATGTCACTCATAAACCGATCCAATTTAGATATTTTCCTGTTTACATATTCCCGAATACGTTCTGTCACCTCCAGATTTCGACCAACTATATCGATTTTAACAGCCATAAGGTGCCTCCTTAGGTAGAATAAGTTTGGAATTACGCAGTTGGGGTGGATTCAGGGGTGTGGTGGACGAGTGAAACTCGCCCGCCACACCCGCAACCCCCATTGATCTGCGTAAGTCCTGTAAGTATCATTAAACCATGTGCAAGCTGTGGTGCGGTAGTGCGCGAGCCAAGGTCAAAGCGTAAACCTTTTTGGCGCCCGCTACAGACAGCGCACTGGCCGCCGCCGACAATGTTGCTCCAGTTGTAGCCACATCGTCCATCAACAAAACTGATTTATCCCTGACAAGCCCAGCATCCGCTTGGAAAGCATTCGTAACATTCACACGCCGTTCTTCCAAAGAAAGTCCCACTTGCGACCGGGTTTCTCGGACCCGTTTCAGAGCCTGCGGCTTATACAACCATTTCAGGCTATCAGCAAGCGGCATCGCAACCAGAGCAACCTGATTATAACCGCGCTCCTTGCGACGCTTATCACTCAAGGGTATCGGAACAACAATATCTATAGGCCAGTTCAATTTCCTGACATCTTGAGCCATTGTCTGAGCAAGTGTATCCCCTAGCGAAAGGTTGCGCCGATATTTTAGCCTATACAATACTTGACGAATGGGCCCCTCGAATACTGCCCATGCGCGCAGGTGATGGTAAGCAGGCATAGATTCCTGACAACGATCACAAATACTAGGAAGCATTTGCGGCAAACCGCACACATTACAGACTGGTTCCTGGACAGGCATGATTTTTTCACGGCACTCGGGACACAAACGGAAACCCTCCCGGTTACAGCTCCCACATACCGGAGGGAAGAGTAAATCCAAAGCACCCCATAACAACCGATAAAACTGATAATCCAAGGTAATCAAGTAAGAAACTACATGCTGCCGAATGCTTCCATGATCCGGAATGCAGCGGGAGTCATCAGGATGATCAGGATCGAAGGGAAGATAAAAACACCCATTGGTATGAGCATCTTGACAGGCGCTTTGTGAGCTTCTTCTTCAGCTCGCTGCCTGCGCTTTAGTCTCATCTGATCTGCCTGGATTCGGAGAACTTTCGCCATGCTCACACCAAGAGTCTCGCTCTGAAGCACTGCCGCTACAAAGCTGGTCATCTCGGCGATCCCTACTCGGTCAGCCATATCTCTCATAGCTTCCTTACGCAATTTTCCAAGTTGGATCTCGCGTATGACCCTTGCAAATGCCAAGGACAATTCGTTATTCCACTTCTCGGTAACTTTAGCCATGGCCGCGTCAAAACCCAAACCCGCTTCTACACATATGGTCAACAGGTCAAGCGCATCCGGCATGGCTTTGCGGATCTCTTTCTGGCGCCGGTCTATCCGACTTTTCAACCACAATTGTGGGAAGAAAAAGCCGAGTACGATGAATAGCATTAAAATCAGGTACTCCTGACTGCGACTCATCGATTCGGATACTGCAAACAGGAAACCTAACACACCGCCGAACACCGCAGCAACCACAAAACGCAGAGCCAGGAATGTTGCTGGTTCCAAACGCCCCGGATTTCCCGCCAGCTCCAAACGCTTGGCTGTTGTTTCGAGAACATGTTGTGGTGTAAAGCGGGTGGATAGTTCGCCCAATCTTCGGATCAGAGGATAAATCACTCGCTCAACGAACGGTTGCGACATCTCGATCTGTTCCAGCGAGACAACATCCCCGCGCTGGCTGAATTCTGCCAAACGAGCATCCAGAGGATCCTCGTTTGGCATATTCCGCCGCATACCGACCAGGATTGTCGCGATCGCCCCAACAACCACGACAACAATCAAAATGATGATTACTGGATTCATCCTACACCTCGATATTTGCTATCCGCGTCATTATGAAGTATCCAACACCAATCAACAAAGCAACAGATCCAAGCGCAGCGTAACCGCACCAACCGTTCTCGGGATTAAAGAATTCCATTATGTATTCTTTTCGGATCAGCCACAGGATACCGATCAAAGCGATCGGCATGATCGCCAGGATCTGACCAGAGGTCATCACTTGTGCCGTAAGCACTCGAATTTCGCCCTTGATGCGAACGCGCTCACGAATGGTAAAAGAAATAATATCCAGAATTTCCGCCAGGTTACCTCCTACCTCCCGCTGAACATTGATGGCCGTAACAAGAAAATCGAGATCATCCGAAGCAATTCGCCGCAACAAGTTATTCAAGGCACGCTCCATGGGAATACCGAGCTGCATTTCTTGCACAACGCGACGAAATTCATCACAAATCGGGGAGGGTAATTCTTTGCTGACAGCTTCCATTGCCTGCATGGTCGAATAACCCGCCCGTAAACCATTCACCATCAGATTGATCATATCGGGTAATTGTTCATTAAAACGAATCAAGCGTTTCTTCATCTGCCGATTGACATAGAGCCGAGGAATGAATACTCCAATAATTGCTCCGATCCCAGCAGATATCCAATCCCTGCCACCCACAAAATACATGATGATACCACCGCCAAGAATCGTTATCACAAATAACGCAATGTATTCACCCGGTTTAAATTTGATATCCGCTTGTGCAAGCTGTCGGGCAATTTTCTCCCCAAAGGTCGATTTTTCAACCCGCTTATTGACCCAATCAGATATTGCCGAACCACCTGCCGCTCTGGTTTCAGGCTCTTCTTCTTCGAGGTATTTTCCTAACCGATCCTCAACCAAGGATCGCTCACTCCGAACAGAAGTAATGATCCCAATCACGAGAAGGATCACAACCAAGCCACCGCCAATGAATAGAAGCGTCGTAATCGACATCAGAGCACCTATATATTCTAATATCTACGCCGTTCGCCCACGCCAAAGATAGCCGGAGGTAAGTGAATACCGGCCGCCTCAATCTTATCGATAAATTTCGGGCGAAGGCCTGTTGATCGGAGACGGCCCATAATCTTGCCGTTTTCTATGCCCGTCTGTTCGAAAGCAAAAATATCCGTCATTGTTATCACATCGCCCTCCATCCCGCTCACTTCCGTAATTGCCACAACTTTGCGCGAGCCATCACGCATACGCTCTTCGTGCACAACAAGATCAATCGCCGATGAAACCTGTTCACGGATAGCTTTGGCAGGTAATTCCATGCCTGCCATCATTATCATCGTTTCCAGACGCGAAAGGGTGTCACGCGGGCTGTTGGAGTGCAAGGTGGTCATGGAACCATCATGACCCGTGTTCATCGCTTGAAGCATATCCAGTGCGGCATCATCACGGATCTCACCAACGATAATCCGATCCGGCCGCATACGCAAAGCATTGATAACAAGTTGACGGATTGTAATCTCGCCGCGTCCTTCAATATTCGGTGGACGAGATTCCAATGTTACAACATGTTCCTGCCGCAACTGCAACTCTGCAGCATTCTCGATTGTTAGTATTCGTTCATCAGCAGGGATAAAACCAGAAAGAACATTGAGCAAGGTGGTTTTCCCGGAACCGGTGCCGCCAGAAATCACAATATTTATCTTCGCTTCTACCGCGGCTTTAAGAAATTGTAAACTTTCCGGTGTGAGTGTGCCAAATTCAACCAATTGCTCAATTGTGATGGGATTCTTGGCAAATTTACGGATTGTCAAAGTGGGTCCCACTAATGAAATTGGTGGAATGACCGCATTAACGCGCGAGCCATCAGGTAAACGCGCATCTACATATGGGCTGGATTCATCGATACGACGGCCCAGTGGCGCAACAATACGGTCAATGATCCGCATAACATGTTCATTGCTTTCAAAGGTAACTGGAACCCGGTGAATCTTGCCCTTGCGCTCAATGTAAATATTCTTTGAGCCATTGACCATGATTTCAGTTATCGTATCATCGTTCAATAAAGGTTGTAATGGGCCCAATCCAAGAATCTCTGCTGCAATCTGCTCGAATAAACGTGCTCGCTCGGGACGCGATAACACGATATTCTCTTCGCTTAGTATTTGTTCGAAAAGTTCTTGAATCGTTCTACGCACCTCGTCCGTTTTGGTTATATCCATCGACGGATCAAGCTCTGCAAGCAATTTGTTTTGCACGCGCGACTTCAGGTCAAAATAGGTTCCCGCTTGCGGGGAAGAACTAGGAGCACTAACCCTTCGAGCCTGCAACGAACTCAGGCGAGAACTCTCCGATGCTTGCCCTTCCGAGGAAGATTGCTCGGGTGGTTTACCCTGACCTTGTTCAATTCGCCTTAAGATAGACATATCTCACCTCAAAAAACCTGTCATCGCAAAGATTCGATTTCAACGCCTTCCATTTCGATAAGTTTGGAGCGTAGAACTTCCGCAAGTGCGAATATTCCTCTTGCTGCAGGTTGATTTTTATTATCCAGCACAAAGGGCACCCCACGATTGACTGCTGTAATCACTACCCGCTCATCAAGGGGAATAACTGCCACAATATTCTGCTTCAGATTCTCGCCAACCTTCTCGGGTGTTATGGCAATACGCTTATCGTAGCGATTCATGACAAACACTACTTTATCTTTTGAAATACCAAGTGTTGACAGTAAATCCAGGTACAAACGACATTTATTTATCGATGGAATATCCTGCGTCGTCAGTAATACCACAATGTCGCTAACATCCATTACAGTTAGCGTAACATCCGTAAGATAAGTGGATGTATCAACAATGATATAAGCGTACAACTGTCGCAGGTATTGAATGATTTTTTCAAATTGGTCAGCCGTTATATTTTCAGCGTGCTCGGGGCGGGATGGAGCAGCCAGAACATGGAGTCCGGTGGATGGGTGCTTAATCATTACATCTTCCACAACATCCGGTTCAAGCTCATCCGCACGTGGCGCCAGATTCACGACTGTGTTCTTTCCCTGCTCGTTTAGGAAAACCGCGACATCCCCAAATTGTAAATTCGCATCAACCAGTGCTACGCGTGTTTCATCGTTATGAAGCGCCAGCGCCAAGTTGACTGCTACTGTTGTGCTGCCTGCCCCTCCTTTCGGGCTATACACCATGACAACCTTGCCCAGTGAGAGGCGTCCAGCAGTCGCCGATGGCATTTTGCTCCCTAAGGGTGCAACCATAACCTGTGCAGATTTTGCTCGCTCATCTCTCGCCATAGAACCGGCACGACGGATAGCAGATGTCAGTTCATCAGCCATTGGTGGTTTGGTAAGGAAATCGCTAGCCCCCACCAACATGGCTCGTCGCATGTAATTCTGCTCACCTTGAACTGAAAGCATCACGACTTTCACGTAAGGAATCTTTTGCCGGATTGTTTCTGTGGCGGCGATACCATCCATATCCGGCATGTTAATATCCATCAAAACAACATCCGGGGATGTTTCCTGGGCGATTTGGATTGCCTCCCGCCCAGTCCTCGCAACACCAATTACCTCGATGTCTGTCTCAAACTGCAATAATTTACGTATGTTTTCACGTGTCTCTGCAATATCATCTACAATCAACACGCGAGTCTTCTCGCCCTCAGCCATGCCTTCTCTCCATTAAAGGGATATTGATCTTTAATAAGGCAACTTTCAAGAACACCTCGATTATTGTTGCGTTACAACGATAATATCATTCGGAAGGAGCGGTGGGATAAGCTCATCCAATCGAGGCTCTAATGTATAAGGCAATTTCGCTGGAATTGAGATATTGTACTGGTTCAGAAGATAAGTCAGGGTAACTGCCTCTGTAGTCATTTGGCTTGCATCGACACTGGGGCCGCGGAGAGTTAGGGTTAATTGTATGCCGCTCTTCATGAAGTAATCCAATGCAACCGCCTGTTGCGGATCCACAATCAAAGTTATCACATCCGGTCGTTCGGCTGTTTGTTGCTGGGGTACGGCCTGATCTGTTGTCTGGGTTGCCTGATCGGAAGCTGTGACGGACACAACCTGTTCCCCTGATAAGGGAAAGGTTCCCACTTTCAAAACTGGTATGTTTTGCAATACCATCTGGCTGACCAAACGAGGACGTTGAGACTCTGATGGCACAACGTATAATGCAGATTGGAAATTGGCATCGAACTCTGCACGTCCTTGAGGCGAGATCAAGCCACCACTTACCGACTGAGCGACCAGGTTTGTAGCCAGTTCTGTCCCTAATAAACTACCCGCTGGAGCATCTTCTGTCCCAACTCCTAATACAAAATTACTCGAGCCAGGCGCCAGAACACCAGCGGTTGAATTTGGCAAAAGCGACTGGAAAGTGGAATCAACATCCACAATTAGCATCGATGCGATGATATTAACATGGTCACCATCGCGAATGCCATAAGCCACGGAAGACAACCGAGTAATGGGTATAGATATGGCAGTCATGCCCGATGGTATAAACGATGCCCATGGGGAACCTGCGCCGGATGAAAATCCAGGGTCCAATGAAACCATATCTTTAGTGATGGGCACACCCTGTCCGATTGGATAGCGTGCGTACTGGCCCGTCACAAGATTAGGGTCAAGGAATAAGTTTTCAAGTACTGCATCGCGCGGTACTTTCATGGTGCTCAGGAAATCTATTGTGATCTGGGTGCCAAAAGGAATATTTTGACTTGCAGTCACAATATCCACCAAGCTAACATCGGGAGTTGGTGTGGCATCCACCTCCTCGCCGCCAATCTTGGGTTGGAAGTAAAAGTAGGCAATTACGAGACCTACAATGATAATCAACGCAAGGTAAATGAAAATCCTTCCACGACGCATAGAACACTCCTTATGCTAAAAATGATGGACATCTCTTCACATTATACAGTAAAAGTTCTAGAGTTGCACTTACCCCAAAGGGGGATTAACAAAAAATGGGACTCTATGTAACTAGAGTCCCAAGAATCTTGCAACATTGAACCGAACTAGTCGAGAGCAGTGTTGACTTTGGTGAAGATGTTGGCGATTAGTGGACCAAGGAGAGTCAGAACAGCAATCACAACGATTGCAACCAAAACAAGAATCAACGCGTACTCTACCAGGCCCTGGCCTTTCTGCTTAGGGGCGAACAACATGATGTTTTTACCTCCTTTCCTTTGCAATTTCCTTGGAAGGCCGTTCCAAAGATGATTTTATTATATAGAATTGTTTTCTAAAAAACAAGGTGATATGGTTTACAGTTGTGTAAATGTATGGGACATTATCCTATCAAGCTCGTAAGCTTACTGGGCTGGTACAGTCAAAGATATTCGTGCCCCCTTGCCAGGCATACTATCAATCTGGAAAGTACCACCAAGCAATTCGACACGCTCCTTGATCAGTTTCAAGCCCAAACTCGTTTCACGTTCCGCTAATTCAGCATCAAACCCCTTCCCATTATCATCAACGCTCAACTTCACATTATTACTTCCCATATCCACAAGAATCTTGACAAGAGTTCCCTGACTATGACGGATGGCGTTTCCAAGCAATTCCTGCATAGCTCGAAAAATCATTACTTCTATGTAGGGCTCAAGTCTGCGCTCCGTACCAGTTACATTTACATTAACCTCCAGATTATTTTGTTCTTTAACTGCATCTGCATACCGACGGATAGTGGGAATTAATCCAAGATCATCAAGCATCATTGGGCGCAATTCGAAGATGAAATTACGCACCTTTTGGAAAGTATTCATGGCAGAGATTTTTAGATTACTTAGTTCGTCACGCGCCTGTTCTGCATCCACACTCATAAGACGCATTGCGATTTCTGTTTGCAATATGAAATTGGAGAGCGCTTGAGCTGGACCATCATGCATTTGACGCGAGAGACGTTGACGTTCAGCTTCCTGCGCATTGACGAGCATCTCGACACTTGCCAATGCTCCTTTTTCTCCTTTCAATGGCTGTGAACCACCAGACAAAGCTCCCAGTAACCGTTCAAGGACAGCCTTGTGGCGTTCAAGGTGGGCCTGATCGCTCTGCAGCTTTTCAGATTGGCCTCGCATCACAAATAGACGCTGCTGCGCATCCAGCGCTGAGTCATAAGCCATCCTAAGCTCTTCTGCTGATATCGTATCTGGTTGTTTCTGCACTTGTTGCAAATGTGCGGTGATGGCTGCATTACGCTGAGTTAACTTCCCCGCTTCTGTCTGGCTTTGCTCTAGCATAAGGTTTATTTCTTTCAAACCACGGTTGGTTTCTTCCAGTTCCCTCTGAATGCTCTGCAGAGGATCTCCCTTTTCAATTTCATTCTTACCATCCGTTAAAGCCATATCTCACTCCCGAGAACTGGAATCTTGATCATGGATCTGTACCCAACCCCGCTTCAGTGCATATACAACAGCCTGAGTGCGATCCTCCACACCAAACTTGCGCAAGATGGCCGTCACGTGATTCTTGACCGTTTGATGGCTGATGCCTAATGCAACCGCTATTTCCTTATTGCTCTTTCCCTGAACCACGCAAGAGAGAACTTCCATTTCCCGATCAGACAGGGGGTGGAAAGGGCTGCCCGGCTCGCTATAAAGATGGCGAGCACTCTCCATTTGTTGCCCTAACCAATTATCAAATTCCCTTTGGGTATAAACCCGTCCCCCAATGAAATATTTGCCATTCATCACATCCTTGATAACCTGCTTGAGGATATCTGGTTCGATATCCTTCGCACAATAAGCAGCCGCACCTGACCAGGCTGCATGGATAATCTGCTCACTATCATCATAACCTGTGAGTAATATTATCCGCGTGGGCAACTTTTCGCTTACAACCTGATGTGTTACCTGCATGCCATTGAGTTTTGGCAGGTTAACATCCACGATTGCCACATCCGGTCGCATGTTCCGAATCATATCCAGACCCTCTTCACCAGTAGCTGCCTCCCCTACAATCTTCACCCACGGTTCCATGGCAAACAAATCCACAACGCCTTGCCGGAACAAGGGGTGGTCATCTACAATAACAAGCGTAATCTCTGTCATAATCATTATCCCGATCCCAAGATTGAAGGCTGACTGAGTATAGCACAGGTAGTAGACACAATCTATTCTAACAAAATAACAATTTCAGTATATTTTCACGGCAAAGACCAACGATAAACAGCCATATTCATCTCATCGAAAGCCGGGGCAAAGACACCATTGCTGACAAAAACCGGCTCCAGATCTTTCGTTAGTTCCGGATACCAATCTGGAAATGTGACCAGGTAATTTACACCACTTTTATCCAGATATTCCCTTAACCGTGCTTCATCCCGGATAAAGGGAATCACATCAGGGGACACAAGTCCAGCCATATCCACCAACTCATGGTTGCCAAAAAAGCCGAGCGCACCAATATCATGGGCTGCCACGAGCGCATCCTCCGGTAAATGATCGGACACCCAGCTTGCTACCGTTACCATTTCCGATTCAATCACTGCCACATCTTGACCGTAGGCGCTGGCCCCCATCGCCCAGAACAAGAGCAACAATGCAATAACCAACATACGAATAGCCGTATCCACCGACCACATCCAGCGAGGCGCGGGTTTCTTTAGAAATGTGAGTAGGCCGATCATTCCCCAAAAGAAGAATACAGGCATGGCCGGGATCAAATATCTTCCATGTTGATAAGTAACCGGAAGTCTAAGCGCATAAAGCCCGATGTATCCGAAAAACCAGATGATCCCCGCCAGGGCACCCCATTGCCTGCGCCGAACCATCAGAACAACTGCAAAAACCATGCCCGGAATCAACGCCAGCCCCACACCAATCAACGGTTGCAACAACAAGCGTAAATATCGTTCCAGGAGCGGGATTTCCCGGAAGATCGCATACTCCGCCTGCTTTGCATAGAATGTGTTTGGCCAGGGTGTCCCATCCAAAACCAGGTTGAATAACAGATACGGCGTGAATAAAACCATGAATCCAAGAACTAGGTTCCCCAATGCCCGTAATCGAAGTTTCCAGCCAGAAAAAGCCAGGAGAATTGTAAAGATAGCCGGACCAAGTAAAGTGATCCCATCCGGCCTTACCCAGACAGAAAGTGCAATGAGCAAACCAACCAGGATAAAGCGGCGGGATTCTACCAAAAGGATCATAACTGCAATTACCAATAAACACTGCAGCAAAGTTTCCATGCCCGATCCGGCTGCCCAAACCAGATGCCATTCCAATGCCATGACAACTCCCACCCAAGGAAAGCTCGGACGGTACGAGGGAACAACCCCGCGCGCAGCCCGCTCCGCCAACACGGCCAGGCTCCAGAGCAAAACCGCCCCCAACAAATATGTCCAAATGTAAGGAGAGAGCCCAATCCAAAATCCAACTGACAACAATATCGACCAAAGAGGAGCAGTGGAGCCGGCTGAAGGCTGTCCGGGCATAAAAGCCCATTCGCCGTTCAAGGCCAGATTGCGAGCGTACGTTTGGTGGATCCAGGAATCATCCAATGGAAAACCGATGCGGAATGTCAATGTCGCAGCAAGCAGGTAAACACCCAGGGACAAAACCACCAACACCGCCAGGATGACGAGATGACTGCGACTTAAGCGCTGATCAGGGTTGAAAGACAAAGATTCTGGCCTCATCCACTTCTCCCAAGTATCTTATTTCAGGAAAACTTTCAGGTTGATCGAATAAGGGCTGCAATCCTTCCACAATATGCCCTTTTTCCAAAACCAGATAAGAAATTCCGTATCGTTCCGCAACTTCCAAGACAGTCTGTAGATCGCCATGCGGTGTAACAACTCCAGAACGACCGGCGGCAAAGAAGTAGCCGGGCGGATTGGCAATCATCACCTTGTCATGATCGGCCGCACCATTCGACGCAAGAAATTCTTCTATTAGCAAACTGGCCTGGAATTCTTGATCCCAGGTAGGGTTACCGGGATTGCTGCCTACCACGCGCCCTTGAACAACAATGACTGTGATCATTACGGCAAATAGAACCAAAGTTGCCATGAAAACGCGCCCTGCCTGGACCTGGTACCAGCCACGCTTTCGAGCAACCCAGGCGACCGCTGATTCGAGCCCCAGCGGCGCAACTGACCACAAGAAAGGTTGGAAAGCTGCTCCTGAGTGGAAATATCC
>JBFYSM010000596.1:0-4990 GCA_041301605.1 Chloroflexota bacterium
GAGATATCCTGCGCGAGTTCGATCCCGAAGGCGCACCCATCCCCTTCGTGATGATGGGCGTGACGGATGCCCGCTGGCTCTCGAAACTGGGCATCCAGACCTACGGCTTCACCCCGCTCAAACTGCCGGATGACTATAACTTCCTGCGCGCCGCCCATGGCGTAGACGAGCGCATCCCGCTGGACGCCATGGATTTCAGTGTACAGGCGATGTTCCGGGCCATCCAGCGGTTCCACTAAACCCTGACCCCTTGCTATGGGAAAACCATCTACAAACATGACTCACCCCGAAGATAAATTCGGGGTGAGTTTTTGTGCTGCAGGCTAAGTTTTTGCATTCGAAAACGCCCGTTGGTCGAGTAGGCAGTGGTTTTCAGCCGTATCGAGACCAACAGCCAGAAATAACGCCCCAAATGTGGTCTCGATACGCCCTTCGCTGCCGCTCAGAGCTACTCGATCACCAAAGTAACTTTGAAGCAAACTGTCAGGTGGTTGGTCGCGTCCCTTCGTGCAACTTTGTGGAGAGTTCTTTGGGGGAGTGCGTTTATCGCCCTGCTGTTACCCGGCTGATATCCTTGCCCTGTTCATTGGCGATCACCACCACGTTGTTCCGCACCAACGTGCCCTGGTATTGACCATCGCCATTGTAGGCGATCCACCCCTCCAGGTTGAATCCCAGCGGTCCCTCGGCCGGCATCCATTCGCCGTTGTATAGACGCGCAATGTGGACATGCGCGCCTGTGGCGCGTCCACCCTCGCAGGATGGGTGACCGATACGGTCGCCGGCCTGGACGGTCGTGCCCTGGGCGATCATTCCTTCATTCCCAACATGCAGGTAAAAGAGCACCCAGCCGGTGCGGGCATCGCCATCCATATCCATATCGATGACCACAATGGCATTTTCCGGCTCGGCGCGGATGACCAATCCATCCGCCATGGCAGTGGCCCATTTTGGGCTGGGCATGCAGCTCGTGTTCTCACTGGGCGGGCCGAAATCGAGCGCGGCCAGCGGATCACCCCTGCCCCAGCCGGTGTGCGGGCCGCCGGAGTAGCCCCACGTTTCCCCGGCTGGAAATGGGAACAATAATGCCGGCTGCTGTAAACTGACCGGGATGTGGGGGACATCCGCCAGCCAGGGATCGCCGAAGAGTTTCCGGTATGTTCCTGCCAGGCCATCAGGACCGATGGCAAGATCATACTCGGACCGATCGTGCAAACGTGAAAAATAATATTGAAAAGCCACTGTGGCCGCATTCTGCCAGGGATCGGGGCGCTCCAGGCGGCCATCCAGGTGCTCGAACTCGGTCAGGCGTGCCGTTCGCCAGCGGTAGTAGCCGGTATTGAGCAGGTCCGCCGCCCAGATCAATTGCAGGTAAACACCCGGATAATTAAAATCCTCATATCCCAGCGGATACCGCCCGGCCGGTTTTTCGGGGAGAGAAAGCGCGCCAAGCTGGTATTCCAGCAGGGCCAGCAGGAAGCGCGGACTGATGCTGTAATACTGTGCCACCCGGTCGACGATTTCCGCGCCCGTGCGATAGCGGTCGCCGGAGAATTCGCGGTAATCCTTCAGCCAGCCGGGACGACTTGCAACGAACGCGGCCGTGTCAAACCCCACTGCTGAAGGGCCATTGACATACAGGCTGTCCGGAAGGATCTGGTAAGGGTTGCCCCATAACGGCAGGTAATAGATGGGGATCTTCATCGGCATGCCGGGCGGCATGGTGGTGGCATCCAGCGGGATCTCGGGATTGGCTGAAAGGATCTCGTCAACGGTTGTGTTGAAACGGGCTGCCAGGGCCGGCAGTGTATCCCCGGTCTGGGCTGTGTAATCCACCAACTCGCCGGGCAGGTACTCCAGGCGGGTTGGGTAGGGGGTGGCCGCGTAGATGGTCGGCGTGACCGCGGGCGATCCTTCCGGGGCTGGCGTGGCATTCCCATCCTTCGGGGCGCAGGATGTAATCAGGAGCACGATCGCGATCAGGAATGCCGGGAAACGGGATAAGGTGAAATTACTCATCCGCAAAACGTTCGACCGCAGAATACGGCCTGCCATCCGGGTCAGCGGTTGCAGTGCGGTCGCCGTTGGTCATTGTCCCTTCGTAGGGAGCATCGCCGTTATGAGCCACCCAGCCGCTCAAGACAAAGGGCAGCGGGCCATCCGCCAGGATCCATTCCCCGTTGTACTTCCTGGCTATGTGGATATGCGTTCCAGTCGCCTGGCCGCCCTCGCAGGAAGGATGGCCAATCTTTTCATCGGCCTCGAGCCAGGTGTCCGATTCGACCCGATCCTTTGTGGCAACATGCAAAAATAGCAGCACCCAGCCGGTCTGTTCGTAGCCATCCCCATCCAGGTCGAGCACAACCACGCCGGTCTCCGAGCGCACCACCAGGCCGGGAGCGGAGGCCAGCACCCAGCGGATCGAATCGGTGCAGCCGCCGATTTCCGAACCGGGGGCAAAATCCAGGGCAGCCCAGCCACCGCGTCCGAGCCAGGGCGCGTGTGGTCCGCCGGATAACCACCAAGTCTGACCCTCTGCAAATGGCAGGTTCAATTCCGGCTGCACCAGTGCGGGTGGATAGAGCGGCTCCACAAGCCGGGCACGCACCCAGGGATCACCGAACATCCCTGCATATCGGGCTGGGAAACCCGCGTCCGGATCGATGGCAGCCTCCCATTGCAGGCGCGTCATGTGGGTCGAGAAATAGTACAAGATCGCGGCAGAACCGGCATTCAAGCCCGGTGCAAGGTGCAACCGGCTGCCATCCTTGAATGTCAGTTCCGTCAGGGCGCCCATCCGCCAGCCGTAATAACCAACGGATAATTCCTCCGCCGCCCATTGCAACTGCTTGTGCAAGCCCTTGTACAGGATATCCGTGTTCCCCAACGGATAATCCGTTTTGGCAAGGTTGCCCGGCGAACCGGTTACCCAGCCGCCTTCGTATTCGATCAGGGCCAGCAGCAGGCGCGGGTTGATCGACCAACCCAGGGCGGTATGTTCCACGCTGTCGATCCCATCTGTGATGCTTGGCAAACCGACATACTCGGTGTAGGTGCTCAGGTAACCGCCTGCATCTTTCACATACTCCCGAACATTGAAATCGGTTACGGATGGAGAAAATACCGCCTCACTATCCGGCAGGATGATATCGCTGGGTGAGGTTTCGACCCCCAGCAGGAAATTGGGGATGAGCAGGGGCGTATCCGGTTCCAGCAGCCGCTCCGCTTCGGGCAGGGATTCGCTGGATGAGATCAGCCCAACCTCCACCATAAACCGCGCCGCGATCGCCTGAAGGGTATCCCCCGATTGGGAATAGTAAACTATCGACGGCGGGAGGGTCGCCTGGGGATCGCGGGTTGGTGAAGGCGTGACCGGCGTGGAGGTTGCCGTTTCGGTGGGTGCAACCGTCTCCGTCGGCAGGGGCGAGGGGGTTTCTGTTGGTGTAGGAGGCGGAGGGGTCACAGTCGAAACGGTTTGCGTGGCTTCCGCGGTCGTCGTTTCATATGTCCCCCACAGCGGGCCGCAGGCCGACAAGGAAATGCTAACAATCAAGAAACCGATAAAATACCTGTAAACGTGCATCCATTTTCGTTTCATTGGAATGATTATACTCGCTTGAGCCCTTAGCGGCTGATCTGGTTGATCTCGCTGTCACCATCGAAGGCTTCAACCGATTGGCTGCCACGCGTCAGGTAGCCGTCATACTCGATCCCCGCGCCGGATGAGACCCAACCATCCATCACGAAGGGAACTGGCCCGTCCGCCGGGATCCATTCCCCGTTGAACTTACGGGCAATATGAACATGCGTACCATTGGAGACTCCCCCCTCGCAGGATGGATGCCCAATCCTCTCCCCGGTGCGCAGGTATGTGCCAGACTCGACCCGCTCGCGGCTTTCGATGTGCAGGTAGAACACCACCCAGCCGGTCTGCTCGAAGCCATCCGCATCCAGGTCCTGGATCACCACGCCATCACCCGTGCGGATGACCAGGCCATCAGCGACCGCCACCACCCAGTCATCGCTGACCACGCAGCCAGCCGTACCGATCGGGGCGAAATCCAGCGCCGCCCAGGCCGAGCCGGTATCCCATCCGCCGTGCGGACCACCGGTAAAAGCCCAGGTTTCCCCGCTGGCGAAGGGCAACTGCATGACCGGCTGGAACAGGTTCGTGGGGACGATCGGCTCGATTGCCAGGTCGAATGGGTAGCCCCACATCATGAAGTACATGCTGAAGAATCCATCCATTGAAACATCCCGCTGCCAGGTGGCGTAATCATCCAATTGGGCGAAGAAGTTCTGCACGCCTGCCGTCCCGGCGTTTACCGTCGGATCGACCGGCACCACGCTGCCATCCGCCAGGGCCCATTGGCGGATCCCGCCAACCCGCCAGAGATAATAACCGCGGTTGAGGGTATCCGCCGTCCAGATCAGTTGGCGGTATAAACCAGCATGCCAGGCATCGTAGATACCGATCGGGTATTCATAAGTTGACGGATCGGGGTTGGCGTTCCCCACCCAGCCCGCCCGGTATTCCAGGATCGCCAGCAGCAGGCGCGGGTTGACCGAGTAATATTGCGCCACGCGCAGGACGATTTCTGCGCCAGATAGTAGTTCCCCATCCACATCTTGACTGTACGAGGCCAGGTAGCCACCCCGGCTCTGGATATAGGCATCGAGATCCAGTGTGACGCTCATCGGGCCGTAAACCAGCTCGGAATCCGGGATGATCTTGAAATAACCAACCGTTGCCTGGGGCGAAGGCACCGGGATGACCAGCACCTGCCCGACTTCCAGCAGGTTCGGGTTGGCCAGGTTGTTGGCTGCAATGATGGCCTCCACGCTGACCCCATAGGCCATGGCAATCGTTCCCAGCGTATCGCCATACTGGATCACATACTGCTCCGCCTCGCTGCGCGCGGTGGGGACCGCGTTTGCCAGGTTTGGCGTGGGGGTCATCAGCGCCGAACCCGGCACGCGGGTGGGCTGC
>JBFYSM010000013.1:0-6408 GCA_041301605.1 Chloroflexota bacterium
AACCATCCTCCCCATAGATGAGATCGAAATCACGGGCGGAAACTTCCACGCAATACATCTCACCGCTCTCGTGAACCAGCAGGTGATTGTAGCCGGCTGCCCGGTGCGAAACCAGCACAGCGCGGATGGCCTCGCCGGGGGTTTCGGCGGCAAAGACGGCCCGCGCCACCACGATGCGCGGCAGGCCAATGCGTGAATCGTTGGGGTAGACCGAGTCGATCAATTGGGCAATCCCATGGGCATTGAAGCCGATGTTCGGCAGCAGCCCACCGTAATTCATTGCCAGGAACGGCGGTCCTTCTTTCGGGGAGGCATGGATGACGAAGACATCATCCTCATCCTCCGGCAACCAATCTTCGTTGTGGGCCGCCAGCACATGCCCATCCGCCGTGCAATCATCGTTGACGGCCATGCTCGTGCAACTGGTCAGGTGCAGGGCATCCATGGCCACTGCTTCCATACCATTCAAAACCGATATTTCTTCGTACGTTATATTAGCGCCTTCCGCCATCCCCAGCAGTTCTTCAACGTATTCTGGGTAGCGTTCCTGCGCAAACGGCAGGTATTTGCGAGCCTGGATTTGGGCGCCCTCCCAGGTCAATTCCAGTTGCCCGTAGGCATCCTCCAGCAGTTTGCGGGCGTTCTCGACACTGTGCCGGATCTGCTTCCGGCAGGCTTCACCGATCTGCCTCCCCATCTCGCGGTGGGTGCCGGAGACGCGGATGAGCGGCGGCGGGTTGGGATGGGTAGGAGTTTTCTGTTGTGCCATATTCAGCCTTTCTCAGCTTTCAAAATCAGTCATCTCCCCAACATGGAAGCCGCAGGCTTCCAGTTGCTCGATGATATCTTCGGGCAGTCGCAGCCATTGGCCCACCTTGCGCGAGATATGCTCGGTCCAACTGTAGGTGTTGATATCGTAAGTTTCCTGGCGCTCATCCTCCAGCGGGATCTGGTAACCGGCCCTGCGGTAATAATCCTGGGCCAGGTAGCCGTCATCCATCTGCTGCATCCCGCGCTGCACCATCTCATCGGCGAATTCGGGGTAACGGTCTTCGAACAGGCAGAGTTCGAGCGGATAGCGCGGGCGGATGGGCGGGTTTTCGGCCGGGTAGCCCATCGCCAGTTGCACCAGCGGGAAGACGCGCCTGGGCAACTTGTATTTCTTGATGATCTTCTTGGACTGGTAGGGCGCGCCACCCAGGAAGCAGCTCCCCATCCCGAGGCTCTCGGCCGCAATGACCATGTTCTCGGCCATCAGGGTGGCATCCTGGATGCCAAAGATCAGCAGCGACAGGTCATTCATCTTGATCTTCCAGTTCCGGCGCGCCATGACGGCTTCCATGCGGTGCGAGTCGACGCAGATGGTAAAAAGCAGCGGCGCGTTGAACGGGTTCTTTTTGATGTCTTTCGTCAACAGCAGGCTGCCATACTGGAAGGCGAAGGGCGCCTGCTGCCCCGCCCGCACGACAGTCTCGATCACTTCATCGGATGGCATCTCATCCGTGTACTTGCGGATTGATTTGCGGTTCATCATGGCATCGATAACGGGATTGGTAATCATGGGGGAGATCTCCTGTGGGTTTGTCCGATTTCTCACTTGATTATACTGCGCTGGTCATGGAAACCAAACCCCCGCCTGCTTGCCCAGGCGGGGGGAGTTGGATACCGCTAAATTCTTTACTCTTCCTTCATCGTACGGCGCTTGCGAGCCGGTGTTTCCACAACAGGCTCCTCCAGCGCAGCAGGTTCTGCCAGCGCAGGCTCGACCTTTGATGGCGTACCCGCAGGAAAGACAACCTGCGAACCGAAACGGGAGGTAAAGACCGCGCCCAGGGCAACGACCCCCAACAGGATCAGGACAGGCCAGCCAACGCAGGCCAGGACCGGGATGCTGGCCAGGGCATCGACCACCAGGGTCAACAGGAAGGTTCCCAATCCTGCTGCCAGCGGCATGGACCAGTTGCCCTTACTCAAGCGAATGCCAACCTCGGTTCCCAGTGCGATCCAGCCGTAGAGCGCCACGATCGCCACAAAAATGATCACCAGGGGCGTCACAGGGATCAGGATGAGGGTGATCACCATGGCTACCAAGGCAAAAGGCAGGACAACAATCGTCAACAGGCCAAGGCCACCAGAGATCACCGGCTGAGCAATCGCTGCCTGGGCCACCCGCCGGGTTGGTTCCGGCAACAGCACGGCCACCAGCATGGCCAGCAGGCCGAGCACAATCGCCCGTGAAATCACACCGCCAACATTTTGGAAGAGATCGATTCTAATATCGATAGGCCGTATGATTGGGATATCGGGGATGATAGGATGATCACCGTTGGTACCATTTCCGTAGGAAGTGGCCGTGTTGAATATCTCACCATCCACCACGGCGCCATCGGCGCGTATCAGGGATGCACCCATGGTGGTCAGGTCGCCATGCAGGATGGCCGTATCACCCAGGATGACTGAACCGCCCATCACCAGCACATCGCCGTTGATCTCGCCATTCACCACCAGGCTGCCGCCCATCAGTACGATATTTCCAGCCACCACGGCTTCCTCCTGGATAGTGGCTGCGCCGCCGATGACCACCAGGTCACCGTTGAGTGTTTCGCCGCTCTCGAGGGTGTAGGTGCCAGCAATAATGATCTGGCCATCTTCCAATCCCTGGGCTGCCACTGCGCCGGTTGGCACCAGCAGCAGCGCCAGCAGGGCAAACCAGGTAAGGATTTTCATTTTCGTGCTCATATCACGCTCCTTGTGGGATTCTTGTAAATTTTCGTAGAGAAGCGACCCATAGCAATCCCAAACCACTAAATGCAGCGAAGATGATCGCCCAAACGTAAGAAGGGATGAAGCTCGGGAGCACATCCCAAATCACGGATAGCGCCTGGCCGAAGGCCCGCAGGTTCAGGAACAGCCTGGAAAGGTACATCAGCAAATCCGAGATCACACCGGATGGTGACTGGGCTGTTGCAGCCAGCAACGGCCAGGATACCCATAGCAGGATTCCCAGTGCACCCAGGGCCAGGAAAGTAAAGCCCACCCCCTGCCGGATGCGCCTTGCTTTTCGCTCGGCTGCCAACCGGACCTGGAAGCGGTCTGCAAATCCCGCGGCCGGGGAGGCTACCCGGGCGCCGCGCAGGGCCAGGTTAACCTCGGACAGGGCTGTGCAAGAAGTACAGTTGCGCAGGTGTTCCTGCAAGGCAAACCGTTCCTCTTTGTTGAGCGGCTTATCTTCCAGCAACCAATCTTCAAATGGCCGGTGATCCATAGGCAATCCTTTCGGCGTGGTTTTGATGTTCCTGTTCTTGCCAGGTTTTTCCGAGCGCTCGCCGTGCCCGGTGCAGGCGGCTCTTGACCGCACTGACGGTCAGCGAGAGCGTTTCGGCGATCTCGGCTTCGGAGCAATCGTTCCAGTAGCGCAATGTGAGCGCCGCCCGGTCGATCGGGTCGAGGGATTGGAGCAATCGGTGCAGGCGTTGGCGTTGTTCACTTCTGATCGCCTCATGTTCAGGGTCCGGTGCGTTTCGGTCGGGCAGTTCGATGGCATCCTCTTCATCCATCGAGAAGAGCGTCATTTTCTTGCGCCGCAAGCGGTCGATGCAGTAATGGGCTGCGATCGACATCAACCAGGTACCGAACGGGCGCTCCGGGTTGTAACGCCAAAGGTTGCGATAGACCCGCAGGAAGACCTCCTGCGACGCATCCTCCGCGGCTTCAGGTTCTCCCAGCATCCGGTAACAAAGGTTATAGACCGGTCTCTGGAAATGCTCGACGATCTGGGTGAAAGCTTCTTCGCTGCCTGCCTGGGCCTGGGAAACCCAGGTCTGTTCGTCAATCACGGTTGCTCCTTGGTCGTTCTGTCATGATATACGCACGAGGGTTTTGGGGGTTGCAGCCCCTTACAGGAATGATGGCTTCACGTCTCCTTCACTTTTTTGAGCACGAATATGCTTGCCAGCGCGCACAACCCGCCAAAGATGAACATGGCGGAGTACCCATACCACATCCCCGGCCAGGTATTGTTGAGGGTATCCAGGCCTGGTCCCCACAGGCGTCCCAATGCAGCCGAGCCTGCGGTGGCGATGTTGGTCAGCCCAAGATATTTGCCTGCTTCTTCAGATGGCGCCAATCTGCTGGCCAGCGCCCAGTTGGCGGTCAGGAACAGGCCCAGGCCACCGCCTACCAGGCTGCCGATCAGCGCCAGGCTCAGCTCCGTACGCGCCAGCGGCAGGAGCAAGCTCCCGGCAGCGATCAGGAGGCTGCCAACAACCAGGATTCGTTTGGTGCCAAATTTATCCGACAGCCAGCCACCAGCAAGTGCCAGGAGTACCAACCCTACTGCCAGGGCAGCCATCAGGTTGCCGGTCACCTGGACCGGATTATCGACCACCAGCACATCGCGGATGTAGTATTGCACAAACTGCTGCAAACCGTAGATGCCAAAAAGCACCAGGAATCGCTCCGCGATCAGCCACCAGTAGGATATGTGGGAGCGGAAATCGATCCGGAACTGGTCGCCAAATCCTTTCCAGATGCTGCGCTGCGCTTTACCAGCCCCTTCACTGCGCAGGGTGGACTCTTCCGGTGTGCCGAATACAGTCACCAGCAGGGAAGCAGCCAGCAGGATCATCACCACCAGGATTACCCGTGATGGGTCTTTCCCGGATGGGTCGAGCAAGTTGCCTGCCACCAGCGAAGCGCCAATCACCGCCAGCATATCCATGAAAGTCTTGATACCGCTGGCCACCCCGAGTTGCCCTTTTGTCACCCGGTCTGGTAGCAGGCCCTGCGCCGGTCCGTGGGCCACGTTCGAACTGAACTGCAAACCCAGGTAACCGATGAACAACCAGGTCAACCCGCCGGCCCAGCCCAGCAGCGCCAGGAAGGCGAAATCGAACAACGTGCCCAGGAAGATGAGCGGCCTGCGACGCCCGAAGCGCGAACTCCAGGAATCGCTCAATGCCCCGGAAATGGGCTGGATGACCATCGCGATGATCAAGCCCGCAAAGGTCATCAGGCCCAGGTAGGTGTTCTTCTGCGTTTCCGGCACATAGTTCAACAGCACGGCCGGCAGGATGATCGGGTGTAGCGCATTCCACATGAACGACAGCCCCACCCAGTAAGTATTGAGCACGATCATTTGCAGGAATGAAGCAGGTTTTTTCATACGACTCCTTTTCCCTCACCCCTGGCCCCTCTCCCTGTGGGAGAGGGGATGAAGTGAGGGGTAACAGAAAACTCGCCGCGCAGACGCCCTGGCAGCAACCGGGCGATCTGCGTCATCACCTGGAGAGCCGATTCCCGCTCCCGTTCGGCGGCCGTTCCGCCGTGGAACTCCAGCCGGTATGCCGCGCCGAAGTGCAGGCAGAACTCCCCGGCTTCTTCGTAGCAGCCAACCGGCACGATCGGCAATCCCTGTTCGGCCAGGTGGGCCATGAAGCGCCCGGCGCCTTCCGGAGGCCAGTGCAGCGTTCCACCGGGCATATCCATCCCTTCCGAGGCCACCCTAAAACCGGACTGGATTTCCTTTTCACATAAGACAACACCTGCCGCACGGCATGGGCACGCCGCTCCACATCCTGCGGACGCGGCGGCATGGGCGGCGTGCTGGTGAACCCGTACATCGTTGCCGCGCGACGCAGGAACAGGCGCGCCAGCGGCCTCCCCAGAGGATCATACCATTTTCCGGGGAAGGTCAATTCATCCGTCATGACGAAATGGATCTCCGCCGGTACGATTGCCGCCAGCGCCAACGCCAGCCACCAGGCGCCAAAACCGGGGTGAAAATAATGGTTGAAGGTGATCAGGAATGGGCCGGATTGCGGGATATTCTCCCGACCCAAAACCTGTAATGGATGCTTCAACTTTCTGATACAAGCCTGGCCATCCTGTCTGAACGAGCGCTGGCGCAGGAAAACCCAATCGCGGCCTGCTGTTAGTATTTTACTGAGGGGGTAGGAATATCTGGGATACATAAATTGGGGGGTATCTTCCAGCTATCCTCCCATTGTAATCTTATCCTGGGTGTTGAGCGGCAATTCATACATGGGCTCTCTGGGAGTTGCAGTGATGGATGGGAAGATGTGGGGGTATGGGGCGGGCTTCGCCCGCCCCATACCCCCAAATTCCTCCCTATTCCAACGATTCCCAGAGAACCCATACATCATGTTTACCTTTGTATTCATGGTATTCCTCGATGGAGTTGGTGTTAATCAAGAGATTCCAGGATTATCGAACGCTCCCGATGAAAATCCAAACTTGTGACAATGTGCACTTGACATTAAAATTTTAATTTATTAATATTATTCTATGCTTGCGGGGGAGATCGTAGTAAATCGGAACAAGGGTGCTGAGATGCACCCAATCAACTCAATTCATTTTTGAAGGAGGAGTGTTATGGTTTCAAGAAAG
>JBFYSM010000047.1:0-2615 GCA_041301605.1 Chloroflexota bacterium
CCGATCGACCTGGGTATCATCGGCTTTTCCAGCACGCTCCCTTCCCTGCTGCTCTCCCTCCCTGCGGGCGTCTTTGTCGAACGCATGAACAAGCGCAAGATGGTCATCGCCTTGCAGGCTATTATGATGTTTCAGGCATTTACATTGGCCTTCCTGACCCTGACAGGCCGGGTGCAAATCTGGCACATCACCATCCTGGCGTTCATCCTCGGTTCGGCAAATGCAATCGAGATCACCGCCCGGCAGGCCATGTTGATCGAACTGGTTGGCAAGCCTGCCCTTCCAAATGCCATCGCCTTACAAACCACCATCATGAACCTGGCGCGCGTGCTCGGGCCATCCATCACGGCATTGGTGCTCGTGCTGGTGGCGAACAACGGGGAAGGCTGGTCATTCCTGATCAATGCCATCAGTTTCCTGTTCGTGATCATCAGTTTGTTATTTGCCCGCACACCGTTCCTGGTCGAAGGTGTTCCAACATCCCGAAACCTGGTCAAAGAATTCATGGAAGGACAGTTCTACATCCGCCAGGATAATACGGTATCGACCATCATCATCCTGGCCACCATGGTCGGCTTCTTTGGTTTCCCGTTCATCCAGCAGATCCCCGTATTAGCCAGGGATGTGCTCAGCCAGGTATCCGATCCCGAATCGGTGGTAAAGACCCATACCAGCACCCTCTACATGGCCCAGGGAGTGGGCGCGCTGGTTGCAGCCCTTTTTGTCTCATTCAATAGCACCTTCAAGCGGAAGGGGCTTCTCATGACCATCGGCCAGGTTGTCTTCTCCATTACGCTCCTGGGCATATCCGCCGTGAAAAATATGGCGCTTGCACTTCCGGCAATTGCCATCCTCGGCTGGGGTATGGTGACCCAACTCGTGCTGATGAACACCTTGATCCAGATCAACGTGCCCGACCACCTGCGCGGCCGCGTGTTCAGCACATATCTATGGGCGGTATTGGGGGTCGCGCCCTTTGGAAGTCTCTTCATCGGCTGGCTGGTCCAAACCTGGGATCTGCCGACCGCGGCATTGGTGAGCGGAGGCATCTGCCTGATTGCCGTGTTGTTCATCCATGCCAGGAACCCAAAAGTCCGGAAAGATATTCCTTAAATCCAAATTAAGCCCTTGCTTGACGGTCGATTTTCAGCATGTTATGATGAAACCCAGGTCAGCATGGCAGACAAGGATTTTACCCAACCGACACCCCCTGGAACCTCCCCGGCTGATGATGCAAACCAGCAAAGACGGGAAGGCCTGCTTGCGCGCGGATTGGCCTATCTATCCGGCCTGGGATTGGGGGAATACATCATCCGCTACGGTACCAGTGTACTGTCTCTGTTGCTGGTCGTGGCCGTGATCTGGCTGATGCAAACCTTCTACCGCCAGGCAGACACCAGTTCCCCCTCCGGTTTGCCAGCCAGTGCCAATGCGGAAAATCCCCTGATCGTCACGGCGGGCGGCATCCCATACGATCTCGCAGAAGCCTCCATTGGGATCTCGCGGCAAGCCCTCCTGCATACGAATATCCCCTCCCGGCCGCGGCTGGAAGTCACCACTTACACCGTCGAAACCGGTGATACCGTTTTCGGGATAGCCGAAAAGTTTGGCTTGAAGCCCTATACCATCCTGTGGGGCAATTACGATACCCTGAAAGATGACCCGCACAACCTGCGCCCCGGGCAGGTGCTCAACATCCTGCCAACCGATGGCACCTATTACGAATGGCACAGCGGGGATGGGTTGAACGGCGTGGCGGAATACTTCGGCGTGGACCCGCAGGTGATTATCAACTTCCCAGGCAACAACCTGGATGCCAACACCATCGGCGATTACAGCAGCCCGAACATTGAGCCGGGCACCTGGCTGGTCATCCCGGGCGGGATGCGAGAGTTCATCTCCTGGAGCGCGCCGGTCGGTATCACGCGCGACAACCCGGCCATCGCCAGCGTGCTCGGACCCGGCGCCTGCGGAGCGGTCAGCGGGGGCGCAGTCGGCTACGGAACGTTCATCTGGCCAACCGACCGCCACTATCTCTCCGGGAACAACTACTCGCCGGAGAGCAACCACCGCGGCATCGATCTTTCGGGCTACGATGGGGCTCCTATTTATGCCAGTGACGCCGGCGTGGTCGTATACGCCGGTTGGAATGACTGGGGGTATGGTTACGTGATTGTGCTCGACCACGGGCGGGATTGGCAGACCCTGTATGCCCACCTCTCGGCCATCAACGTGGATTGCGGTCAAAGCGTAGGCCAGGGTGACGTGATTGCCGCCATGGGCAGCACCGGCAACTCAACCGGTCCGCACCTGCATTTCGAACTGATGAATACAGTGTATGGCAAGGTCAACCCCTACAACTTCCTGCCCCCGCCATAAAGTACGGCGAAATTCATTTCGCCATCCAAGAACCATTTCCTGCTTGCCAAAGCCATTGACCTATACTATAATCCCGTTCACCCCGGGCGCGTAGCTCAGTTGGTCAGAGCGCATTTATCACACACCTGAGGTCGGGGGTTCGAGCCCCTCCGCGCCCACTAAAAAAACGGAACCCATTGGGTCCGTTTTGGATTCCGGGGATTCGGGTGACCGCGATCCGCACCCACCATATCAAA
>JBFYSM010000083.1:0-9051 GCA_041301605.1 Chloroflexota bacterium
ACCACTTCTCGTACTTCGACCTGTTCCAGGTGGCGCTGCCCGCAACCGGCTTCGCGCCGGATGTGGTCACCCCGCTGCCGGAGCAGGAAGTTGCCTACGCCCCACTCGGCGACCTGTGGCTGGAGATCCCGCGCCTGGGAGTCCAGCAGGCGATCGTGGGTGTGCCGCTGAACGAGAACGGCTGGGATGTGACCTGGCTGGGCGACCAGATCGGCTACCTGTATGGGACAGCCTACCCAACCGGGAGCGGCAACAGCGTGCTGACGGCGCATGTGTATGATTACAACGGCAAGCCGGGAACCTTTGCAGGGCTGAAGGGCTTGTGGTGGGGCGACCAGGTGATCGTGCATGCCTTTGGACAGGAGTATGTTTACGAGGTGCGCCAGGTTCTCCAAACCGGATGGGAGTCAGCTGCGAGTGTCCTGAAACACGAGGAGCGCCCCTGGATCACGCTGGTGACCTGCAAGGATTACGATGAGGCCACGAACAGCTATCGTGCCCGCGTTGTGGTGCGGGCGGTGCTGGTGGATGTGAAATAGGGTTTCAGAGGCCCGGTTTTTCGAAAAAACCGGGCCTCTCACTTCCCAATAGAGGAGCCCGGCATCTCGAAGATACTGGGTCTCTCATTCGGATAGAAAACAATGACCTGGTCCCTGGAAGAACCAGTTCATTGTTTTCTATGTGCTTTATAATACCCCGCATGCCGATTACCACCATCTTCTTTGACCTGGATGAGACGCTCTATCCATCCTCCACCGGCCTGTGGGCGTTGATCCGCGAGCGGATAACTTCCTATATGAATGATCGGATGGGTCTGCCGCCGGAAGAGATCCCAACCTTGCGCGAACGGTACTTCCGCCAATACGGCACAACCCTGCGCGGCCTGCAGGCCAATCATAGCGTAGATATGAATGAATATCTCGCCTATGTGCATGATGTACCTTTATCGGACTACATCAAACCCAACCCGGATTTACGCAGGATGTTGGAAGGCATTGCCATCCAGAAAGCCATCTTCACCAACGCGGATGCCGCCCATGCTGGCCGCGTCATAAGCGCCCTAGGGCTGGAAGGTTGCTTCGATGCTGTGATCGATGTTTATGCCCTGGCACCGTATTGCAAACCGATGCCGGAAGCATTCGAAAAGGCAATGAAACGGGTGGGTGAAAATAACCCCCGCCATTGCATCCTCATCGATGATATTCCTGGCACTGTTCGCGCCGCGCGCGAGTTCGGCTTTACTGCCATCCTGGTGGATGAGAAACAAGCCCATGCGGATGGAGGGGTAACCCTGAAATGGTTGACCGATCTTCCTGCATTGACTTCGATCTGGGAGGATGTGAAGAAAAGATAACGATATTCTTATGATCTTTTTACACCTCTTCAACATGATTTTCATCCAGTTTTAAGAAAGGGATGATAGCATAATTTCGGTCGGAGGCCTTTTGAATGAATAATAAAACGTTACGCACCGCTTTGCTGATCTTTGTCGGGCTGGTTTTGATCTCCTGTGCATTTGGAGGCGGGCTGGCGGCAGGCCGTTACCTGCCGGTCAGCCAACAACCAGTGAATATGGAGGTGTCCAATCCGGATACACCGGTGACTGTTTCAACACCAGCCGGGGCGGAGGATGCCACCCCTTCGGATTTGCAAACCCTCTTCGAGCCCTTCTGGGAAGTGTGGAGTATTGTCCACCAGCAATATGTGGACCAGCCGGTGGATGATCTCCTGCTCATGCGGGGCGCCATCCGCGGTATGGTGGATGCACTGGGTGACCAGCACTCCGGTTACCTGGATCCTCAGCAGTATGAGGATGCCACTACGGACCTTACCGGTGAATATGAAGGCATTGGAGCCTGGGTGGATACAACCGGTGAGTACCTGACCATCGTCACGCCAATGAGCGGTTCCCCTGCTGAAGCAGCCGGCTTGCGCCCGGGAGATATGATCATCGCTGTAGATGGTGATGACATGACCGGTGTGGTGCCGGAAGTGGCAAGGCAGAAAGTGCTCGGTCCGGCCGGCACGGATGTTATCCTGACAATCCGCCGCGAAGGCGTAGATGAGCCGTTCGATGTGACGGTTACGCGGGCGCACATCACGGTTCCTTCTGTCGAGAGCGAGATGCTGGATAACAGGATTGCCTATATCAAGATCAACACCTTCGGCGATAACACAACCAGTGAATTGAAAAAAGCCCTGCGGGAACTGTTGGACCAGGAGCCGGTGGGAATGATCGTGGATTTACGCTATAACGGCGGCGGATGGCTGAGCACATCCGTCGAAGTTGCATCCCAGTTCATCGGCGAAGGCGTTATCCTGTATGAACAGTATGGAGATGGCAGGCGGGATACTTATGAGGCGATCCCTGGTGGTATGGCGACGGATATCCCCCTGGTTGTCCTGGTGAACGAGGGAACAGCTTCGGCATCCGAGATTGTGGCCGGAGCCATCCAGGATTATGAGCGCGGAAAGTTGGTGGGTGTGACCACTTATGGCAAGGGTTCTGTCCAGAACTTCCAGCCGTTGAGTGATGGGGCTGGTGGTTTGCGTATAACCATTGCCAAGTGGTTGACGCCGAAGGAACGCCATATCCATGAGGTCGGCCTGACCCCGGATTATATCGTTGAAATAACCGAAGATGATGTTGCCAATGATCTCGATCCGCAACTGGATAAAGCCATCCAGGTGTTGCAGGAAATGATCGCTGGAGGCACAGATTAATCCATCTTCCGGAATGTGAGGTGATATGTTCTTCGATCCTTATTATCTGCTCCTGATGGCCCCGGCCTTCATCCTGATGATGGCCACCACCTGGTATGTCAATTCCTCTTACCGCAAGTGGGGACGCGTCCGGGCGCGCAGTGGCATGACCGGCTACCAGGCTGCCCAGCGCCTGATCGCCAGTGCCGGGTTGTATGGCATCCAGATCGAGGGCATTCGCGGCAACCTGACCGACCATTATGACCCGCGCCGGAAAACCCTGCGACTGTCACGCGGCGTTGCCGAGAGTCCATCTGTGGCTTCCCTGGCGATCGCTGCCCATGAGCTTGGACATGCCATGCAGGACTCGGAAGGCTACTTTCCGCTGCGGGTTCGAGCCGCGTTGGTGCCGATGGTCAACATCGGTTCCTACCTGGGCTGGATATTGATCATGCTGGGATTATTCCTGCGCCTGACGGATCTGGCATGGCTGGGTGTGTTCGCCTTTGCCGGTGGGGCGGTATTTGCGCTTGCAACCCTGCCAGTGGAACTGAATGCATCCCGGCGTGCTCGCCAATTATTGACCAATACGGGTCTCATCGTAGGGGAAGATGAACAGCGGGGCGTGAATACCGTTCTCAATGCGGCTGCTTTGACCTATGTGGCGGCATTGATCACTGCCATGTTGCAGTTGCTTTACTATGCCTCCCTGGTGGCAGGTTTTGGGGGCCGGAGACGGTAATTCCCTGTTCCAACCTCCCGCCGGTATGGTTCTCAGGGAATCGCTGGAAGAGGGAGGAAATTGGGGGTATGGGGCGGGAAAAGCCCGCCCCATACCCCCATATCTTTCCATCCATCACGGCAACTCCCAGGGAGCCGGCGGGTTTTGTTTTGGCAGTATAATCTTGAGCCATGCGCAAAATCATCATTGCTATCGTACTGATAGCAGCAATCGTGTTTCTGTACTTCAGTTTCTCTGAAATCGAGAGTGTGCTCGAAACATTGAAGAAGGGGGATGTCCGTTTCCTTTTCCTGGCGTTCCTGCTGGCCCTCGTGTGGCTCTACAACATGGCTGTCACTCTGCGTTCCACTTACCGCCTGGTAGGGTTGGAGGAAAATACCCGCCACCTGACCCTGGTCGTTGCAGCCGCCAACTTTGTCAACGTGATTGCCCCCAGCGCCGGCATCGGCGGGATTGCCGTTTTCCTGGATGCAGCCAGGCAGCGCGACCATTCCACAGGCCGGGTAACCGTGGCAGGAGCGTTGTTCATCTTGCTGGATTATGCGGCGTTCATCTGCGTTTTGGCATTGGGATGGATCGTCCTGATCCGGCGGAATAACCTGACCGCAGGCGAGATCACTGCCTCGATCATCCTGCTGGCGATTGCATTGACGATGGCATTTTTCATTTACCTGGGATATATCTCCGGCGAGAAGATGGGATGTGCCTTGGCTTGGATGTCAAGACTCATCAACCGGATTTTACGACCATTCATCCGCCGGGAATACTTCAACGAAAAGCGTGCTTACGAGTTCGCGGAGGAATTTTCGGAGGGGATGGCATCCATCAAGGGTCGGACGCGCCAGCTCATCTGGCCTTTCCTGTTTTCCCTCAACAATAAAGCCATCCTGATCTGCATCCTGGCTCTTTCGTTCCTGGCATTCCATACCCCATTTTCCGTTGGCACGATCGTAGGCGGATTCAGCATTGGCTACCTGTTCGTGATCGTTTCCCCCACGCCCGCGGGATTGGGTTTTGTGGAGGGCGCATTGCCCCTGGCTTTGAAATCCTTACGCGTGCAATGGAATGCGGCTGTTTTGGTTACACTTACTTACCGGGCTGCCACGTTCTGGTTCCCGCTGGCGGTGGGGGCGGTTGCTTTCAGGCGTCTGCAGAAATTGCAGAAGGCGAATGAAGTAGGGCATAAATAGGATTGATAAAGACCTATGAACAGGAATCCTTTGATATCATCTTTGATCTTGTTCTTACTCGGGATGATGGTTTTTTTTCTGCCGATCCGGGAATATGATTACCTGCGTTTACGCTATATCCTTGGTTTGTGGTTTTTTGCCGAGGCGGCTTACAACATGGTTGCTAGCGAGCGGATGGATACGCCACTCTACCAGCTTGTTGGTCGGTTCCCAACGCTGCGCGATAAATTGGTGGGTGGTTTTGCCCTGGCAGCATTCTTTGTGATTTTATATTTCTCCGTCCGCTTGCTCATGGAAAACGAATTCTTCTGGCTGGTTAAATTAGTTCTTGCAATCTTGGCGCTGCTTGTCACCTGGCTGGCTTACTACGGAATATGCTACCTTTTCGGCTCGCAGGAACTGCGTGATGGGGTGACACCAAACTTTGTCAGGAAGTGGTTCCAACGCGGCAATAAATTATGAACAGATCCGGAAAAAAGCAAACCGACCGGGAGCAGAAGCCCTCGGTCGGTTCATTTTTGGTCATTTTTCCTTCGTGGTTGGTTGTTTACTCGTACCGCAATGCCTCCACCACCTCCAGCTTCGCTGCCTGCCGGGCCGGGACGATGGCGGCCAGCGCCCCAAAGATCAGGCCGATGGCGATGCCGCCCAGGATGCCGCCCAGCGGGAACATGTACTCCATGGGGAACATCGTGCTCAAGGCATCGACCAGCACGTAGCCCAGGTACATCCCCGAAGCAATGCCGAAGGCGGTGCCGACCGCGGCCAGCAACAGGGCTTCGGCAACAACCATCCGCCGGATCTGTTTGCGGGTCGCGCCGACGGCGCGCAGCATGCCGATCTCGCGCCTCCGCTCGATGACGCTGATGGCCAGGGTGTTGATCATGGCGATCAGCGAGGGCAGTGCCAGGAAGGCCAGCAGGAAGTACATGCCAACGAAAACCACGTTGAGCAACTGCAGCATCTGGTCGATATAACTCTTGCCGACCACGACCGTGTACTGCGGGTAGTCAGCAGCCACTTCCCGGATCTGGGCATCCACATCCTCGAGCTCCACGCCCGGCTGGAGGTTGAACTGGATGAAAACGTCATCCGTGCGGCCGAAGTCGGCGGCCAGGTTCGCCTGCGAGATAAAGGCGGTGACAACCTTGGCGTTCAGCAAGTCCGAGCCAACTGCGACGATGGTGTAGGCCTGGCTGCCGTTGGCCGTGGCCAGTTCGACCTGGTCTCCCACCTGGATGTCGGGGAAGGCCATCAGGAACGAGCCGTTGACGATCATTGCCCGGCCTTCGGCCAGGTTTTCATAGGCCGAATCGTCGCCTTGCATGAAATCCAGTCCGCTGACGCGCGGGTAGGTTTCAGGATTGATTCCCAGCAGTGAGATCGGCTGGCCATTCACTGCGCTGGCGGCAAAGCGCAGCGTGCTGATGTCGCCGACACCGTCGATGGCCTGCAGGCGCTCGGTGAATTCGGGTCCCGTGCCCATGTCACCGGACCAGACGCTGATGGAGGGCGGGATGAGCAGGTAGTCGCTGCCCAGGCTGCTGTGAACGACCTGGTTCATCATGCTCGACAGGCTGCTGGACATTCCGCCCAGGGCGACAACGATGGCCAGGCCGATCATGGTAGCGCTGGCGGTGATGACCACGCGCGACGGCTGGCGGGTCAGGTTGCCCTGGGCGATCTCGCCGATCCCCTGGCGGGTGTAGAGCAGGGAGGTCAGCTTGCCGAAGGCAAAGGCGATCGGGCGCAGCAGCAGTGGGGCAACCAGGATCAGACCAACCAGGAACAGGATACTGCCCAGGGCAATGAAGGTCGAATCCCCGCTGGCAAGTGCTGTGATGGCCAGGATGACCAGGGCGATGCCGGCGATGGCCCCGGCGCTCATGCGGCGCCTGGTTTCCACTTCCGCCACAGACGGGCGCAGGGCATCCATCGGGGTTACCTTGCTGGCGTTCTGGGCCGGGATCAGCCCGGAAAGGATGGTCACGCCCACGCCCAACAGGACGGATGTCGCGACCAGTGCCGGGGAGACGACCGGTGTGCCCATGTCAATGTTCAGGAAGGCGTTCATGGCCGGTTCCGCCAACTGGACGACCCCGGCCCCCATCAGGTAGCCGAGCACCAGGCCGATGCCCGAGCCGATCACGCCCTGCAGCAATCCTTCGATCAGGATGACGGCGGTGATGGTATGGCGCCTGGCGCCGATGGCGCGCAGCATGCCGATGTCGCGCCGGCGTTCGGCCACCACGGTGCGGAAGGTGTTGAAGATGATGAACCCGCCCATGAACAAGGCCAGCACGCCGAACATGTTCATGGCGATCTGTCCCATCTTGAGACTTGCAAACATCTCCGAGCCCGGCTCCAGGGAGCCGATCGTATAGTTTTCGCCCACGGCCTCCTCGATCTTGGCCAGGATGGCAGCCCGTTCGGCCTCGTCCATCGTTTCCAGGGCGATGTCGATGGTGTTGATCTGGTCTGCTTGCCCGATCATGACCTGGGCCTGTGGCAGCGTGACGAGCACTTCCTCGTTGCCGGGGGTGGTGCGCGTCGGCAGGATCCCGACCACGGTCAGGTCCATGACCCCGCTGACGGAGGGCAGGGCGATCGTATTGCCCAGTTGAACCCTGTAAGCGTCGGCCAGGGATTGCGAGATGACGGTTGCGGTGGTATCGGTCGGATCGAGGAAGCGTCCGCTGCCCTGCACCAGGTAGACGCGCAGGGACTGGGCGCTCTCGGGGTCGATCCCGATCAGGGAGACAACCGAGATGCGGTCGGGGATGGCCGGGTCGCCGTCGACAAAGTCGGCCGGCAGGTTGACGGTCCGGTTGAGCGAGAGGGCCACGGCGCGCACGCCGTCAATGCCGCCCAGCCCATCCGCCACATCCGGCGAGAAGCCTCCGCCGGTCTGGTGGGTGATGGTGGCGTCGACCGTCCCGGTGGCGGCCATCATATTGGCCTGGAAGGAGGCCAGCATGGTCGGCAGGATGATGTTCATGCCAAAGATGATCAGCACGCCGAAGATGACAGCCAGGGTGGTCAGGAAAGTGCGCAACTTGCGCCCGTTGAGGTAGCGCCAGGCAAGGGTGAGTTGGAGGTTCATAGCAGCTCCTTTGGAGCAGGTAATTAGGAAAAAGGTGATCAGGGTACCTGATTACCCTATTCCTGATTACCTAATCTCCTATCTCCTTCATCTTGCTGGCAATCTTCTCAGCGCCCCCCTTGCGCTCGAGGTTGGTTTCATCCACCACCTTGCCATCCTTGAGGAAGATGATGCGGTCAGCGTAGGCCGCGATGCGCGGGTCGTGGGTCACCATGACCACCGTGCGGCCATATTTCTTGGTGACGTCACGCAGAAGGGAGGCGATCTCGTCGCCCGAGCGGGTATCGAGGTTTCCGGTTGGTTCGTCGGCCAGGATCAGGGCTGGTTCGGCCACCAGGGCGCGTGCCAAGGCAACGCGCTGCTGCTGTCCGCCGGAGAGCTGGTCGGGGCGGTTGTTGAGTCGCCCGCCCAGACCAAAGCGCTCCAGCCATTCGGCGGCGCGCTTACGGGCCTCGGCCGGCTTGGCGCCATCCAGGGTCACCGGCAGGGATGCATTCTCCACTGCAGTTAATACAGGAATGAGGTTGTAGAACTGGAAGACAAAGCCGATTTTCTGTCGGCGCAATTTGGTCAGATCATCATCCTTCATCTCGGCCAGCGAGGTTCCTTCAATAATTACTATGCCGTCAGTGGAACGGTCCAGGCCGCCGAGCAGGTGCAGCAGGGTGGATTTGCCGCAGCCGCTGGGGCCCATTACGGCGACGAATTCGCCTTCCTTGATCTGGATGTTGACGTGGTCGAGGGCGGTCACGGCGGTTTCGCCGGAGCCGTAGATTTTAGTGAGGTTTTCGGTCTGAATGAGAGACATGGGAGGCTCCTGATTGATGATTGAAGATTGAGGATTGTTGATCGATGGTTGCAAATCATTGGGAGGCGGTCGCGCCGGTCAGCCTGGCGCTCACTTCCCAGAGTTTCTTCCAGGTGTCCTTGTCGTAGGCCTTGCGATTGGCCTTGACTGGCCTGTTGGGCGCATCCCAGTAACCACCGGTCACTGTTTCGAGCGCCGGGTCGAGCGACAGCCAGGTATAGGTTTCAGCCATCTTCTTGGGTGTCAGGGCGAACTTGCGCTTGGCGTGGTACATCTTGCGCTGCCATTCCGGCAGGTGCGTCAGCCGTTCGTCCGGGATGGCGACGTTGCCAACGCGCACGCAGTTCACGGTCACGCCGGTGCCTTGCAGCCGTTCCGCCAGGTAGAAGGTGAACATCACCTGGGCCTGCTTGGAATGGTAGTAGGCGTGCTGCATGCTGAACTTGCGCTCGCCGTTCAGGTTGTCGAATTCGATGCCCAGGAAGGGATAGGTCATCAATCCCTT
>JBFYSM010000094.1:0-4174 GCA_041301605.1 Chloroflexota bacterium
TCAAAACAAACACGATCAGCACCAGAGCCGTGCCATACTGGATCTGGAAAGGCATCTCGGGCACCTGGGTGGAAATGACAAAAAGATGATAGGGGAGGGCCATGGTGGCATCCAGCGGCGACCCAGGCAAGCGCGGCAGGAAGAAGGCCGCCCCGGTAAAGAGGATCGGCGCGGTCTCACCGGCAGCTCGTTCCAATCCGAGGATGACGCCGGTCAGGATGCCCGGCAATGCCTGCGGCAGGATGATCTTTCGAATCGTCTGCCACTGCGTCCCGCCCAGCGAGATGCTGACCGTACGAAAAGCCTGCGGCACAGCGCGCAGGGCCTCCTCGGATGCACTGATGATGACCGGCAGGGTCATGATGGAAAGGGTCAGGGAGGCAGCCAGGATGCTGGTTCCAAACTTGAGGAAGATCACGAACAATCCCAGCCCGAACAAGCCATACACCACGGACGGGATGCCCGCCAGGTTGATGATCGCAATCCGGATGATGCGCGTCCAAGTGGTATCGCGGGCATACTCGGAGAGATAGATCGCCGCCGCAATCCCCAGCGGAACAGAGAAGATGGCCGTCCCAACCGTCAGGTAGAAAGTGCCCACAATGGCTGGCAGGATACCGCCGGCACGCATCCCATCGCTCGGCATGGCGGTCAGGAACTCCCAAGAGATGGCTGGCGCACCCTCCTTGATGATGTAGGCCACCACTGCCAGGATGGGGATGACGGTTGCGACCGCAACCAGGGTGAGCAGGGAGAAACCCAAGCGTTGGATGATTGTGCGATCGATCCTAAGTTTGCGATTCATTACTCCAACACCTATTTGGATCTATGGATTTTCGTTGTACGGACGGCAGCTTTCCCGCACAAACTGGACGATCTCTTCCGTGCTGACACCAAGGTCAATGCCTTGCACCGCAAAGGGAGATTCCGCGTTGACTTCCGGTTTGATGATGAATACGCGTCCATCTTTGCGCCGGATTTTCACTTCTCCTTCCCGCAAGGCTTGTTCCAGCAAAGTTGCAAGATTCTGCCTGGCGCTTGAATATGTATAAACTGTGGTCATATACCAACCTCGATTTTCCGGATACCTTTTCGTTGGGCATATCCTAACAAATCCCTATCCAAGGCCAAGAGCGGTTTCTTGTACTGAATTGCGCATTGAAGAAGGTAAGCATCATAAGCGTGAATGGATAAATCATTGGCAACCATGAGCGCTGCTTCCAGATCAATATCTACATAGCGAACAGGGATGGTTTTGTAGATTGCAAGTGCCTGGTGGATTTTTTCCAGACTAACGCGCTGACGTTTCAACATGGCAGAGAAGGCATTGCCAATCTCCCAATGCACGGAGAGAGGGGCAATCAATGCTGCCCCACGAGTCTGGCGGATGATTGCAGATTTCTCCGGTTCATCGGCAATCACAGCGATAATGGCTGATGTATCTACAATGATGTCCATAGCTTATCTTATCGATTGAACAATTGTACAACTCATTTAGTCCAATTTTACTTGATCCTCACCATCACGACAATACCCTTTCCGCCCGTTTCTTGGAACGGAAGACCACCGACGAGGCCGCAATGTTGACCGCCAGGGAGATCAGGAACAGCACCATCCCGATGAAGAACAGCACATGATAGTGAGTGGAACCGGAAGCCACCTCGCCCATCTCGGCCGCGATGGTGGCCGTCATCGTGCGGGCAGGCTGGAACAGGGAGTTCAGCTTGACAGCCAGCACCGGGGCATTGCCTGTCACCATCATGACCGCCATCGTTTCGCCGATGGTGCGCCCGATGCCGAGCATGACCGCCGTCAGAACGCCGGATTTGGCCGCTGGGAGGGTCACGCGCCAGATCGTCTGCCAGCGCGTGGCACCAATCGCCCAGGCTCCTTCACGATAGGAGGTGGGCACCGCGTCCAGTGCATCCTCGGCAATCGAGACGATGGTGGGCACGGCAATCCCACCTAACAGCAAGGCGCCCGCCAGGGCTGTCAGCCCGGTCGGTAGGTCCAGGAAGGTGCGCAGGAAGGGCGAGAGCAGCAGGATACCCAGGAACCCGAGCACCACGGACGGCAATCCGCCCAGCAGTTCCACCAGCGGTTTCATGATCTCGCGCACCCAGCGGGGAGCGATTTCAGAGATGAAGACAGCCATCCCGATCCCAAATGGGATGGCCACCAGCATAGCCCCGATGGTCACGATCAGCGAACCGGTGACCAGCGGCAGGATGCTGAAATAATCCTCGATAGGGTACCAGCGCTGGCTGAAGAGCACGTTCAGTTTGACTTCGCCCAAGGCCGGGATGCCCTCCCGCAGCAGGAAGAAGAAGATGAGCGCAACGAAGATAATTGCTGAATAGCCCGAGGCTTTGATCAGACGGGGGATGAAGAATTCCTGCCAGTTCAGTTTCCTGGATTCCATAAGCACCTAAGGGTTGTATAAGAGGATCGGAACGAAGCCGAGTTCAGCCACGATCTCCTGGGCCTCGTTGGAAAGGATCCAGTCCAGGTACTCCTTGACCGCGCCGGCCGGCTCGCCAGCGGTGTACATGTACAAGTCGCGGGCGATGGGGTAACTCTTGTCGTTGACGGTGCTGATCATCGGCAAGATATAAGGCCCGGAATCCGTTTCAGCCACCCCGATGATCTTCAAATCATCGGGCACGTAGCCGAGACCGTCATAGCCGATGGCGTTCGGGTTCTGGCGCACCTCGTTGATGATGCCCTCGGAGGATGGCAGCAACAGCGTATCCATGGAAAAAAGGGTCGAATTCTCCTTGTCCCCCAGGCGCAGGACAGTTTCCAGGAAATAAACATGGGTTCCCGAATTCGTTTCACGCGAGAGCCGCACAATGGGGCGGTCCTCCCCGCCGACTTCGGTCCAGTTATTGATCTTGCCGCTGTAAATATCCGAGATCTGTTGCAAGGTCAGCTCACTGACCGGGTTGCTCGGATGTACGATGACAGCAATCGCGTCTCGGGAGATGATGAACTCGACCGGGTCGATCCCATTTGCCTGGGCACTCTCTATTTCCTCGCTCTTGATCTGGCGGGAGGCGTTGGCGATGGTGACCGTCCCGTTGATGAGCGCCGCGAGCCCCGTCCCGGATCCGCCGCCGGTCACCGATATACTGACATCGGGATGCAGTTCCTGGTAGCGCTCGGCCCAGGCCAGCGCTAGGTTGACGATGGTATCGGAGCCTTTGTTTTCGATGTATGCGGTCGTTTCAGGCAGGGAACCGGCCTGATCCCCTCCCCCCGAACAGGCTGCCAAAAAAAGAAGAACCACAAGCGCAAGATGAACGGTTCTCATCAGCGAAATTATAAGGCATAAACGCCCGAAGTGCTGTAAAATTAATCCCGTGAACGAACCGCCCGCCTTTTCCATCCAGCACCTGGATTTCTACTATGGCGCGAAGAAAGCCCTGGCAGATATCAACATGGATATTCTGCCGCGCCGCGTCACGGCCCTGATCGGACCCTCCGGCTGCGGAAAGTCCACCTTCCTGCGCTGCCTGAACCGGATGAACGACCCGATCCCTGGGGCGCGCGTGGATGGGAAGATATTGCTCGAAGGACAGGATATCTACGCCCAGGATTTCAATGTAACCGACCTGCGCCGCCGGGTGGGAATGGTATTCCAGAAGCCGAATCCCTTCCCGCAATCCGTTTACGATAATGTGGCCTTCGGTCCGCGCACGCTGGGGCTGGTAAAGAAAAAAAGCGATCTGGATGGGATCGTTGAAACGAGCCTGCGGGCGGCGGCTGTATGGGAGGATGTCAGGGATCAACTGAAACAGAACGCCTTGGGGTTCTCACTCGGCCAGCAGCAGCGCATCTGCATCGCCCGCGCCATCGCGGTCAAGCCGGAGGTGATCCTGTTCGATGAATCCACTTCGGCCCTGGACCCGATCGCGACCGGCCAGGTCGAAGACCTGATCGCCGATTTGAAGCAGGAATACACGATCGTCATCGTGACCCACAACATGCAGCAGGCCGGGCGGGTATCCGATTTTACCGGCCTGTTCTGGCTCGGAGATCTGGTTGAATTCGCCCCCACAGAGATCATCTTTACCGTTCCCAAGCAGGAATTGACGGAAGCATACCTGACCGGGAAAATGGGGTAGTTACTCAAAGCAACAGGAGGTTCACATGTTTTTCGAAATGGCAGACT
>JBFYSM010000105.1:0-3165 GCA_041301605.1 Chloroflexota bacterium
CGTCTGGCGGAAACAAATGAATTTGCCTTCCTGCGTCAGCGCAAGCACATTGACGTAATCCGGCACTACCACCCACTGCCAGTCTTCGATCCGACTGCCATCCGGCAACTCGACCGTGTGGTTTTCCACAGTGAGCCAACGGTTCCGGAGCAGCGTATCGCGTTTGAGGGTCTTCCAGGGTTTCATGTCAGTCCGCCTGGCGGAGATAGGCTTCCATGAATTCATCCAGGTTGCCATTCAATACAGACTGGGTGTTCCCGGTTTCGTATTCCGTACGGTGGTCCTTTACCATCTGGTAGGGATGCAGCACATACGAGCGGATCTGGCTGCCCCACTCGGCCTTGGTGTATTCCCCGCGCAGAACGGCGATCTCATCATCCCTCTCGGCCTGCTTGAGTTGCAGCAGGCGCGCCCGCAGGATGCGCATGGCAAACTCCCGGTTCTGGGTCTGTGAACGCTCGTTCTGGCAGGTGACCACCATCCCGGTTGGCAGGTGCGTAATGCGGATGGCGGTGGCGTTTTTCTGGACGTTCTGTCCGCCCGCGCCGGAGGATTTGAACACATCGATCTTCAACTCAGCCGGGTCGATCTGGATCTCCGGATCGTCAAGCGCGACCTGGGGCAGCACCTCCACCAGGGCAAAGGAAGTGTGCCGGCGATGGGCGGCATCGAACGGCGAAAGCCGCACCAGCCGGTGAACGCCCTTCTCCGAGCGCAGGTAACCGAAGGCATATGCGCCATCCACGGCGATGGTAGCGCTCTTGACCCCCGCTTCTTCGCCCTCGGAGATATCCAATACTTCCGTTTCGAAGCCGCGCAACTCTGCCCAGCGCAGGTACATGCGCATCAGCATGCCGGTCCAGTCCATCGAGTCAACCCCGCCCGCCCCGGCGTGCAGAGCCAGGATGGCGTCGTCGTCATCGTAAGGGCCGGAGAGCATGGCGGTGAAGGAGCGTTTTTCGAGTTCAGTCTCGATCGCGTCGGTCTCCGTTTCCAGTTCGGAGCGCAGGCTTTCATCGTCCATCTGGGCGAGTTCGAGCGAATCGCGAATGCGGCGCGCAAAACCGTTCCAGTCCTCGATCTCTTCCCGAAGACGGGCAGCGTTTTTCGATATTCGCTGGGCAGACTGGGGTTCATCCCAGAAGCCCGGATCGGCAATCTGTTTTTCCAGTTCTGCGAGTTGGGTTTCCTTCGACGCTACGTCAAAGACGCTCCAATAGTTGGTTTGTCAATTCCCCTGCTGTTGTCAATCTTTCGATCAGTTCTTGCATTCGAGCCTCCTAACAAAATTACCGAACATTATCCATATTTGACTTGGGTGCGTTTCATTTCAGTTGAAACAAGCATCGAGGGTCGAGTGGCCAGTGCTTTCCTGGCGTACACTTGCACCGCACTGCGTTCGGTGCAGTGCAGGTGTCGAGACCCGGAATCGCTGGTTTCGATACAGGCGGAAAAGCACCGCCCTACACTTCGACAAGCTCAGTGCATCGCTCAACCAGCGGTTCCCAACTCAAATGAAACACAGCCATTTGACTTTGTCGGCAATTGAGGAAAACGTCCCGAAGGTTGCGGCCAAACGTCTGGATTACTTGGAATAAACCTTCGGGACGATGCCTGCAAAATTACCAAACAATATCCATTTTATCCCAGGAAGCGCCCTATTCAGCCAGGATCCCCTTTACAAATGCATCCGGGTCAAAGGGCGTCAGGTCTTCCGGTTTTTCACCCAGGCCGGCAAACAAGATCGGCAAGCCCAATTCCTCCTGGATGGCAAACGCCATCCCGCCGCGCGCCGAGGTATCCAGTTTTGCCAGGATGATGCCCGTCACCTGGACCGCTTCCTTGAAAGCCTTTGCCTGCTGGAGCGCGTTCTGGCCAGTTGTGGCGTCCAGCACCAGCCAGACGGCATGCGGCGCGCCCGGCAGGGCCTTCCCTGCCACGCGATGCACCTTCTTGAGTTCTTCCATCAGGTTATAGCGGGTATGCAAGCGGCCGGCTGTATCCACCAGGGCAAGATCGTACCCTTTCGCCAAAGCAGATTGGATGCCATCATAGGTTACCGCCCCCGGGTCGCTGCCCATCTGCCCGGCCACGACCTGCAGGCCCAGCCGATCCGCCCAGACCTGCAACTGGTCCACCGCGGCCGCCCGGAAGGTATCCGCCCCAACGAGCAGGACGCGCATCCCAGCATCCGCGAAACGCCGCCCCAGTTTGGCAGCAGTGGTTGTCTTGCCGGAGCCGTTGACTCCCACCAGCAGCACGATGGCCGGTTTTGATGTGAACTCCAAGGGAGGCGGAGCTTCCAGGCGGGCGCGCAGTTCCGCTTCCAGCACGGATTGGAGTTCGGAGGTCCGCGTCAGGCCACGGGTCCGGACAGCGCTGCGCAGTGCACCCAGGATGGATTGGGTGGTTTGGACGCCCAGGTCCGCCTGGATCAGCATTGCTTCAAGGTCATCCCAGGCATCTGCCTTGATCTCGGTCGCGCCAAACACGCTGGCAATGCGCCCGAAAGTGGTTTTACTGGTGCGGGAGAGTCCTTCCTTCCAGCGGGTAAATAGGTCAGCCATAGCGGCACGATTATACCGGATATGCAACCTTTTGGGCGCTCCCGCATCTGATAATATGTTATACTCACGCCAGTTTTTTGGAGGTATTAAGTGTCAGATACGCGCACCGAAATCACATCAGTCTGGCAGGGTGATATGGCTTTCTTCGCCGAGAACAGCGATGGAGGCAGGATCCAGATGAGCCACCTGGATAAATCACCCGCCGTTGGCCCGATGCAGCTCTTGCTGGCAGCCCTGGGAGGCTGTACAGGCATGGATATCATCTCCATCCTGAAGAAGAAGCGCGTCGAGTTGGCCGATTTCCAGGTCAAAGTGAGTGCGGAACGAGTCCAGGATTACCCGATGGTCTGGAAGGATATCGAGGTTACGTACCTGCTCTGGGGAGAAAATCTCAAAGTGAAGGATGTCGAACAGGCGATTGAACTTTCAGAGCAAAAATATTGTTCGGTTGGCATCATGCTGGGTAAGGCTGCAACGATAAAATCCACCTATCGCATCCTCAAGCCCGGAGAACCCGTGCGATAATGTAGAAGCTACGCGGTTGAAATGGATTCGGGGGTGTGGTGGGGGGGGGGGTGGGGGGGGGGGCCCCCCCCCC
>JBFYSM010000179.1:0-4446 GCA_041301605.1 Chloroflexota bacterium
CCAGGATCTGCACAGCCCGGTCGGTGACCATCATAACCATGTCAGCCGCGCCGGTCAGGGCCAGGTAGGCCTGCTTGCTGGCTTCTTCCTTGCCGGCATCGATCATCCAGGCAGCCTCCCAAATCAACAGGCGGGAGGCCTCGATCTCGGTCGCCATCTCGGCCAGCATGAAGGCAATCGCCTGCTTCTGGGCCACCTTGACGCCGAACACATCCCGGTCCTTGGCATAATCACGGGAATAATCAAAAGCGGCTTTCGCCACACCAACAGCCATGGCGGCCAGGGCCACCTGGCTGGAGGCCAGGATAACGGCGAAATCACCCGGCAGGAGGTTGGCTTCAGGGACCTTCACATCTTCCAGTTTGACGGAATAGAACGGCAGCGCGTTCAACCCTAGCAGTTTCTCGCGCTCTTCCCCGACCGTCAGGCCGGCCGCGCCTTTAGGCACGATGAACCCCTTTGTCTTTCCATCCAGGTTGGCAAAGACCACCATTGCTTCCGCTTGTGCAGCAAACGGAACGTAAGTCTTTTTCCCATCCAGGATGTATTCCCCGCCTTTGATCTTGGCAGTGGTCTTAAGATCGTTCGGGTCGAAATCGAAGGCCGGCTCCATCAGCGCCGCGGTATATGGCTTCCACCCGGCTTCGATGACCGGCATCAGGTACATCTGCTTCTGTTCCTCGCTGCCGGCCAGCAGGATGGATAGGGCGAACAGGCCTGGGGTCCCGATCGCCAGTGCCCCGGCCAGGTCACCGTAGGCCATTTCCTCAGCGGCCAGCACACCGGTCACAGCAGACCGGTCACCGAACCCGCCATAGGCTTCAGGAATGGATGCCTGCAACACACCCAATTCCCAGCCCTTGTTGATCAGCTTGAGCGGCAACTCCTTGGCCTCCTCCGCATCATGGGCAGCCGGGCGCAGGTCTGCAGCCGCGTACCGGGCTACGGCATCGATCAACATCTTTTGCTCATCGCTTGGCTCGAATGAATACATAGGCTTTCTCCTTTTCTAGGCTATGAAACGGTTAATGGGATATCCGGCGATAGTAAAGCGCCACAGACTGACCGGACTCCAGTTGGTGATAGTTGACAATCTCCAACAAACTTCGCTGGTACAAATACTCCACGAATGCGCCTGTTTTTTCCAATACCAATAAGCCGTTGTATCCTTGTTGATCCGGGTAGAGGTGGGCAGTTGTTTCTGCAATGGTATGCGGCTCTGCCATGAAACCCAAAACCTGTTCCAATTTCTCATCGATCGCTGTGCGGATGGATTGGGCTCGACCCGGTAGGTTTCGCAACGGATCTCCATGACCGGCAAATACCAGGTGTACATCTCCTGCCCACTCCTCCAAAGAATGTAATGAATCCAGGTAATGTCCCAATCCTGTGTACGGAACCAGAGTCTCGGGAGATTGGTGTGTGATCATACCCTCCAGCACGTGATCCCCGCTGAAAACTACATCATGCAGCCGGATGGCAACATGACCGGGGCAGTGGCCGGGGATGTGGAGCATCTCGAACGGGCCGACTTTCATATCTCTTGCACCATACGTAAAATCCACGGGAGTCGAACGATAGATCTCTTTCGTGAAGCGGTACAGGTTCAACAGGTTATCGCGCTCCCCGACCGGTATCCCGGCTTCTATCAGGAATTGATACAAGCGGGGCGCAATCAAGGCCAGTCGCTCTTCGTGATGGGTGAGGATGTGGAGGTCCAGTTCGTGAACGGCCACCTGCGCACCTGTCTCTCTCCGCAGGTACATCAAACCGCAGAAGTGGTCGATGTGGCCGTGTGTGATGAGGATATGGGTCAGATCGGAAACCCGGATCGTGCGCCCCAGCATTTGTCCCACCCGGGAGAAACCCGCCTCAATGGCCGCGTTGGACTGCTCGTTCCCAAAGCCGGCATCCACCAGCACGATCAGATCATCCACCAGGATCAGATATGTGTGTGTGGTAAAGTTCGGGAAAGCCTGTAAAGGTAAACGGAAAACCTGCGCGCCACCGGATGTTTCGAACCGATGCAGATCAAAGAAACCGCTGGTCATACATTCCTAGTGGCTTGTTGTTCGGCAAAGCAGACCATCCATGAAGAGGGATGAGATATGGTCTGCAATTTGGTTGGTTGTCAGAGGGCCGGCTGGCTTGTACCAGGTGATGATCCAGTTCAGGTTTCCAAGCAGGGCCCGCGCTGTCAGGGGAATATCCGCAGTATCACAGAAGACACCGGCATCGATCCCTTCCTGGATCATATTCCGCCAGAGTTTTTCGAAACGATCGCGGCGAGGGATATGCCGGGCGCGATACTTGGGCTCAAGCGAGCGATGTTCCAGCAAAAGGACAGAAACGACATCACTCCGGTTCGCCAGTGCACTCAGGTACACCCGGCAAGCCTGGTGAATCTTCTCCTGGGGCGAGATTTCCTGCTGGATCACCTGGGAGACACTTTCAGTGATCAAATCCAGGGCCTGGTCGAGCAATTCCAGCAGGATCTCTTGCTTGCTGGCAACATGGTGGTAGAGGCTGGCTTTTTGCAGGTTGACACCATCAGCGATATCCTGCATCGAGGTAGCATGGAAACCTTTTTGACGAATGATTTGGGCTGCAACTTCCAGGATTTGATCTTTGTTCATGGTATGTCCTACCGACCGGTCGGTAGATAGAGGATAGCAAACATTGAAACAAAAGTCAAGAGGTTCGACAGAAAAAACGAAGCAAAATGCAAAAGTCGGTTCACACTTGTTTAGGCTCTTTGGGAATCTCCGTGAAGAGGGGGAAGATAGGGGGGGCGGGCTTCACCCGCCCACACACCCCCCATCTTCCCCGGTTCCTTGGGAACCGCCGGAAGCGGGAGGAAATTGGGGGTATGGGGCGGGGCTTCGCTCGCCCCATACCCCCATATCTTTCCATCCATCACGGCAACTCCCAGAGAGCCTCTTCCCCTATTTATTGGGCTCTCTGGGAATCGCCGTGATTGGGCCATATATGGTGGTAGTCATGCGAACAGTCGATAGCCTTCGATGTCCAAGTAAATGCGTTGGAAGAGATGATCGAGGTTGAAGATGCCATAGCAGCGACGCTTGAGAACTTTGAGCCGATTATTGAAGCCCTCGACAAAGCCACTACTCTCTCGACAGATGAAGAAATTTGTGATCTCTTCCAACCAACGTTTCAGGAGATCAAGGAAGTTATTGAAACAGGTCAGGCCGCTGTTACGCACCTGGATGATCCAATCTTGGATTTTAGTCTTGGCGTTCTCCTGTGAGATGGACTGCTCAAAGATACACGTCAATTTCTCGCGCAGATCGTAAGCTTGTTCAGCAACCGGTGAATGAGAGAAGAAGCGTTTCAAGACCTTACGTTCTTCGGGCGTCAGGTCTTCAGGCTTCTTGCGAAAAGCCCACAGGCATCCCTTGAGTTGCTGGTATTCTTCTTTCGGCAGTTCGCATTTCAGACGAGCGAGTTCTTGTTTGCGTACCTTGTCGGCCGCATCGCGGTAATGTGTGGCAACATGAAAGCGATCAATCACAATCTTCGCCTCGGGTACTTCTTCGCGCACCGCTTCGACATACCCTTCCCACAAGTCACAGCAGACGGTATGGATGGTTTTCAGCAAATGGATCGGGATGGAACGCAAGAATTCAATCACTGTATCCTTCTGCCGGTCGGGTAAAACACCTAAAATAACCACTCGACCACCCGCCAAGCGTGCCGTCACAATCGTTACATAGTTGCGGTGCCCCTTCTTGAGCGCAATCTCATCCAATCCCAACACACCCATCTCCTCGTACTGTGACCAATCCACTTTACTGCTAATGGATCGTTCCAATACTCCCAGAATGCTATCGTAGGAAAGTCGTTCCTTGACACTCACATCCTCAACCGTCGAGTTCACCAACTGCAACAAGATGTGCTCGTTGTAGACAACGGTATGAGCACTGTTGGGTTCATGCCATTCCAATACTTGTGTGGTCGTCGGTCGGCCTTCGCAATGCAAGCACTGATACCGCCGCGGACGATAACGCAGATATGTCGGACGCCCAAACACGGCTAGGTGGCGAACGATTACCCACTCATCTCTCCCGTGAGGTTTCGTAATCCAACGCCCACATTGCCGACAGCACGTGCCTGCTTTCGTGCTCTCGATTGTGATGATCAACCCGCCTTCCTTGTTCACTTCAGTTTGCAGTACCCGAATGTCGGGTATATCTAGCGGTACTGTTACTTGTGCACTGGTCATTCTGTTCCCTCGTCAGAAGTCTTTTTTCACCGCCATTCTACCCCCATATCTGGGGGGTGTAACGGCAACTCCCAATGAGCCACAATAACCAACTGGACAATATGTTTTCTTTCAGGTATGATAAGCGCGTTCTGGAGCCGGAAATACCTAAAATTGAATATGGAGACATCCCTATCTCATGGACTCTATTGAAAACCTGTTAA
>JBFYSM010000220.1:0-2520 GCA_041301605.1 Chloroflexota bacterium
AATTTTTCCACCGCTTTCATCAAGCCCAGGTTCCCTTCCTGGATCAAATCCAGGAAGGGAAGACCGCGTCCCATATAACGTTTCGCCACGCTGACCACCAACCGGGTATTGGCCTTGATTAGGTGGTCTCGGGCCTGGATACCATCCTGCACCAAGGCTTCAAGATTGGATTGTTCAAGGGTATTCTTGCATCCACTCAGGCGGAACAGGCGCGCCGTTGCAGCACGGCCATTCTCGATACGCAGCGCAAGGCTGACCTCCTCCTCCAGGTTCAGGAGAGGTACGCGGGATACTTCCTTGAGATAAATTCCAACCATATCATCGGCAGAAGTAAGCTTCAAATCAGCGGATAAGGGAAGCGTGATTGCTTCATCGACTTCATCCTGAGATATCTCATCCAGTTCAAGATCATAGATGTCAACCCCGCGCTGGCGTAATGCCATCATGACCACCGACAGATGCTCTGCGTCATCACTGGCATCCGGATAGAACTCGGCCAGATCTGCAATGGTCAGATATCCCTGCAAAGATGCTTTTTCCATCAATAGAGTCAAAGCTTCTTTTTGTTTTACCCGTTGAGTAGTATGCATCACAAGTAACCTCCCTGACCCATGCCCGGTTCACTCATCCAGGAAAGATTTCAGGGCACTGAACGGCGAATCGGAATCTGATGGCCGGTGGCCGCAGTTGATCTGATTTAGGTTTTCCCCGCACTCCGGGCAAAGGCCTTTACAATCCGGCCTGCAGAGGGGGTTGATAGGAATTTCAATCAAGGCATAATCGCGCATCAACGGCTCGAGATCGATGTGTCCATCTTCGGGAAGGATCAAACCCGAATCCGTGATGGAACGCTTGTCGAAGGCGTATAATTCGGTAAAAGACCATTGCAGATCCTGTTCGTATGGTTCCAGGCAACGCACACACTCCAATTCCAATCGTCCCTGGAAATCTGCCTGTACCAGCAAGCCTTGAGGTGTACGGCTGATGCGCACCATACCCTTGAACTCTTTTAAATGTGTGTCCTCTTCCAGAGTCAGTTCAGGAAAATCGAAACTGAAATCGCGACTGACACCAATCGATTGGTAAATTAAAAAGCCGACGTTGAGTCGAAGAGGGCGACGAGAGTTGGCCATGATAGAAGTCTATGCGAAAGGGGTTGGATGGTTTCATTCTAGCATAACGGAATCTCGAAGTCAAGCTCATTTTAGAATTAATCAGTTTCCTCGAACAAATGATACACGCCCTTGGAATTATCGAGGCTCTCTGGGAGTTGCCATGATGGATGGAAAGATATGGGCAATCGTATTTCACCTTTTCGGCGGATTGCCCTTTCAGGGGACTTCGCACAAATCCTGCCTAAAAGCATGAAAATCCTTCGGGCTTAGCCACGCAGGGCTTCTTTGAACTGAGGCAGTGACTTATTCCGCCAGCATTTGTGTTCAAGTTGCCAAATGCGGTTGCCCTGGAACCATTATCGAATCATGTCAAAGGAATGAGGTAAAATCTAAAAACCGGTGGGCTGCCCACGGCAAGGAATAAATTGCATCATTGAACATACCGAGGTATCATTGTGAAGATCGCTCCCTGCAGGTGGGATTTTGCAGTTTCACCAGTGTAACCCCTGCCAGACAAACTGTCATATTAATAGTACACAGAAGAGATGAGTCAAAACGATTTTCCTCCCAGATTAGATTGGATCAAAGCGCCACCAGTATTCCAAGACCATGATCAGAAACTGCGCGCAAGAACGATGATCTTTTTGATCAGCGTTCTTCTGACAGCGGCTCCCATCTTGGGCTACATTGCATGGCAACGTAACCTGAAAGAAGCCCTCGCAGGCATTTCAGTGGCCAGTGTCATCCTGATAATTAGTCTTTTGTTCACCCTGCGCGGCAACCTCAAGTTTCCTAGCTACCTTCTTCCGCTTAGCCTTATCGTTGTGAATTCCTATATTATTTATCACGGTCAAGGAATTCATGATATTGCCATCTTGGGATATCCCATGCTCATCGCACTTGGGGGATTGCTCCTAGGAAAACGTGGCGCCCTCAGTATAGCCATACTATCGGGATTATGCCTGTTGGGGATCTATGTAGCCGAAGAGATAGGTTTCTTACCAGAGGCAACCTTTTCCGAATTGACAGCCTTTGACGATATTTTTACCATGGGAATCCTGCTTGGAGTAACAGCCTTGTTCATTTACTTTGTCATGCGGAATTTATCAAGCAGCCTGGAACGCGCAAGAATGAGCGAGAGCGAACTTCGTCAGTTGAATGAGAAGCTTGAGCAACGTGTTATCGAGCGAACAGCTGAACTGCAAGCAGCAAACGAGCACCTTACCATCCTCAGCAAGATCAAAGATGAATTTGTATCAAATGTATCGCACGAACTGCGTACTCCCATCACCAGTATAAAACTCTACCATAACATGCTGGAAAATAAACCCCAGGCTGCAACACAATACATCCTCCATTTGAAACGTGAAACCGATCGTTTGGCGCGCCTAATCGATGATCTTCT
>JBFYSM010000226.1:0-3332 GCA_041301605.1 Chloroflexota bacterium
CATCGATATCAACCGTTCGAAGATGCTCTACAAGGCAGCCAGGAAATACAACAGCCAGGCCCTGGAAGCCGATGCCCTGCACTTCTCGACTGATATCTGGTCTTCTTCGGTTGTTATCCTGCTCTTGATCGGCGTCACCCTAGCCCGTTTCCTGCCGCACCAGGATTGGATGCACGCCGACGACTCGGTTGCCGCCCTGGTGGTGTCCGTGAGCGTCCTCTACATCAACCGCCAACTCGGCTGGCGCACGATCTCCGCCCTGCTGGATACCGCTCCGAAGGGCATGGCTGAAAAGATCGAGCAGGCTGCCGCCGGGATCAAGGGTGTTGTGGATGCCCATGCAGTTCGCATCCGGCCATCCGGCGCCCACTGGTTCATCGATATGCATGTCACGATGGATGGCAATGTGACCTTGAATGAAGCCCATGCGGTCACTGAACGAATCGAAAAATCTATCCAAAACATCGTTACGTTCGCTGACGTAACCGTACACGTGGAACCTGCTGAATCGGGAAATAAGAAAGCCCCGCCACAAAAGACTCGACGGTAAGCCATGGAACGCAAAAATTGATTCAACCGAGTGTGCGTCGCACCAGACTGATGGGGGTTATCCCGTTTAACGGCATACGCTCTCGCCCGAAAAATTCCCGCTATACACGGTGCGACGCACTGCCTGACAGAAGCCAACCTTTTATGGATTGAGCCGTTCCCAGTCCGTCAATAGAACATCCATCTCGCCCTGCAAACGGGTGTACTCCCGGCCCAACTGCGCCACCCGTGCCGGATCATCCGGTGGGTTTTCCAGCCGCATTGCGATAACTGCCAAATCCAATTCCAGCGCAGCGATCCTATTCTCCAATTCCTGCAGACGGGCAACCCTTCGGCGCTCTTCTTTTGTGAGCAAATTACGGTCGGCACGCGACGGACGGGAAACCCGCTCCCGTTGCTGGACCTCCAACGCCTCCTGGATCTGTTTCCGTTCCTGCTCCTCTTTCATCCGGCTGTAGGTTCCCTGGAAAACCGTCAGGGATGATTCGGCCGGATCGATCTCCCACACTTGCGTGGCCAGGGCATCGATCAAATAACGGTCGTGGCTGACCAGCAAAATTGTGCCGCCATAGGTATCCAGAACGGATTGCAGGATTTCCTGCGAGGGAATATCCAGGTGGTTGGTGGGCTCATCCAGCAGAAGGAGATTGGTATCTTCCAGGGCAAGTTTTGCCAGCGCCAGCCGGCCTCGCTCGCCACCGGAAAGCACACTGACCTTCTTGAAAACATCATCACCGGAAAAGAGATACTTCCCCAGGTAACTGCGCGCCTCACCCGGCAGCATCTGTGGAGCTGCCAGCATGATCTCCTCAACCGCCGTATGCTCGGGATCCAGACCTTCATGCGCCTGGGCAAAATACCCGATCTTGAGCGCTGCGCCCGGGATCACTTCCCCGCTCATCGGTTCCAGCTGCTCCAGGATGGTTTTCAGGAATGTCGTTTTTCCGGCGCCATTTGGGCCGATCAAAGCCGCACACTCACGCCAGCGCAGTTCGATATCCGGTGCGGCGAACAGGATTTTTTCCGGATAACCCACAATAAGACTTTTCGTACGGATGACCAGGTTCCCGGAACGCTGCTCGGTGCGGAGATGCAGGTTCAGGCGCGGCGGCCGCGGATCCGGCAGGTGCAGGGACCGGACGCGGCGCTCGGCTTCCTCCACCCCAAAGGGGGATGTCGCGATGGTGATATCATCGCTGATTTCCAGCCAGCCTTTCGACAACACAGTTTCCATCCCCACCTGCTCGATCGCCTGGACGATGCGGGAAAGCCTGCGCAATTTCCCCTTTGCCTGGGCAACATTCTGGCCGGAGATATTCCGCTTGATGTAATCGACATCCTTGAGCAATTTTTCCTTCTCGCGCTCGAAGGTTTCCTGGCGGTGCTGCCAGCGCGCCTGGCGCTGCTCCAGATATGCCGAATAATTGCCGCGATAAGTCTCCAATGATCCAAAACTCATCTCCAGGATGCCGTTGGCAACTTGATCGAGGAAGTAGCGGTCGTGCGAGACGATCAGGGCTGCACCATCCCACTGGCCGAGATAGCCTTCCAGCCACTCCACCGCGGCAATATCCAGGTGGTTGGTTGGCTCATCCAGCAGGAGCAGGTCGGGGTTCGAGAGCAGCAGTCGGGCCAGGTATGCGCGCGTCCGCTGGCCTCCGGAAAGATGGGTGATGGGCATACCCATATCTGCATCCGAAAAACCCAGGCCGGAAAGGACATGCTTGATGCGCAAAGGGTAGGTATATCCGCCGCGCTGCTCGAATGCGCGCTGCAATGGACCGTATTTTTCCATTGCAGGTTCCGCCTGATCCGGAATAGCCATCAAGGATTCCAGGCGGGCGAGTTCAACCTGTTCCACTCTGAAATGGGTGAACACCGCTTCGCAAGCTTCCCATAGCGTACCAGCCATCTCGAAGTCAGCCTCCTGCGGCAGGTAACCGATGGATAACTTCCTGGCGCGCGCAACCGTGCCGCCGGATGGCTCTTCCAGGCCGAACAGGATCCGCAGCAGGGTCGTTTTCCCGCAACCATTCGGACCCACCAGGGCCAGGCGCGACCCCTTAGAAATGCTCAAATCCACGCTGCGGAAGATGTCTTCAGCGCCGAAGGATTTGGAGAGGTTGGAAGCAGTGATCAGGGACATGCAGCCAGATTATAACAATCCATTCTTGGTTACTTCCCCGTACTTTGCAATGCCAGTCGCAATCGTGCCTCCACATCTTCGGGTGCATCCTTGGGGATGGATTGGATGGCGCTCTGCGCTTCCACTACCGAATAACCCAACGCGGTCAACGCAGCCAGAACCTCCGAATCAGCATCGCTCATGGCAGCTACTTTTTCGAACACATCGGTTGGTTTCAGCCGGTCATGAAGGTACAGCACAATCTTCTGGGCGGTCTTCTTGCCCACGCCGGGAACACGGCCCAGCGGGTCCGGGTCTTCGTGGAACACGGCCCGCTGGATGGCATCCATGCTTGTGCTGGACAGCACCGAAAGGGCAACCCGCGGCCCAACGCCATCCACGCCAAGTAACATGGTAAACAGGTCGCGTTCGGCCTTGGCTTCGAAGCCATAGAGCGACAGTTCCGTCTCACGAACAACGAGGTGGGTGTACAACATGGCGGCCTCGCCAACCTTCATCCGCTCGCGCATCGGGCGAGGGACGAAGGCGCGCAGCCCCACCCCACCGATTTCCACAACTATTGCGTTATTTTCGATCTGCGTGATCTCACCGCTCAGTGTAGCAATCATACTGCTCTCTTTCGGTAACTTCTCGATAA
>JBFYSM010000236.1:0-3250 GCA_041301605.1 Chloroflexota bacterium
TCGGATTCTGCGACCATGGGGAACCCTGGTTCCGCTTCGGCATCCCGCATGACCTTCATGGCCGGCAATGCGATCAAGGGTGCGGCCCAGGCCGCCCTGGAGAAGTGGCAATCAGAAGAACGCCCGGCAATCGCCGAATACAAATACCTTGCCCCACCTACCACCCCGTTCGATAAGGTTACCGGTCACTCCATGCCTAATTTCTCGTATGCGTATGTAGCCCAGGCTGTCGAAGTGGAAGTGGACATGGAGACTGGTTTTGTGCGGCTGGTACGTGTCGTTTCAGCGGACGATGTGGGCAAGGCGATCAACCCGGCTTTGGTGGAAGGCCAGATCGAAGGAGGGGTCATCCAAGCCCAGGGATATGCCCTGACCGAGGATTACAAATATCGCGATGGCCATGTGCTGACTGACCAGTTGAGCACCTACCTTATCCCAACCGTGCTGGATATTCCCGAAACGGTCGAATCCGTAATCGTGGAAGTGCCCGAACCGAACGGGCCCTGGGGGGCACGCGGCCTGGGGGAACTTCCCTTCCTGCCGCTGGCGCCAGCCATCGCGGCAGCCGTCCACGATGCGACCGGGGTGTGGTTCGATGAATTCCCCCTCACGCCCGAACGGGTTCTGCGCGGGCTGGGGAGAATCTAGTATTACAAAAATGGAGACATGGCATCCATAATCATGATCCGCGGCGGCGGTGACCTTGCAAGCGGGGTTGCCATCCGTCTGCTGCGTGCGGGAGTGAAGGTGGTCATCACCGAGATCGCGCAACCGCTGGCGGTACGCCGGTCAGTGGCGTTTGCAGAAGCAGTCTATGAGAACCAGGTGACCATCGAGGGGGTGACCGGGCGCTGCGTTCCGGAACCGGGGGATTCTTTCCGTATCCTGAGCATCCTCTCGAAGAACCAAGTGCCCGTGTTGATAGACCCCGAATGCACTTCGGCCAAATTGCTACACCCATCCGTTATTGTAGATGCCCGCATGCTCAAGCAACCGCCAGAGAGAATCGGCTACTCTCCATCCCTCTACATAGGGTTAGGTCCCGGCTTTACAGCCGTACAGAACTGCCAGGTAGTTATCGAGACCAGGCGCGGTCACACGATGGGACGCGTCTACTGGGAAGGCGCCCCTGAAAAAGACACGGGACAGCCGGAAGGTGACCCCCGGCGCGTACTGCGCTCCCCGGCAGATGGCACCCTGCTTGCCCACGCGACCATTGGTCAGGTACTGGAAGAAGGCGAACTAATCGCCTACGTAGATGGCAAAGCCATTCTTGCACCTTTCCGCGGTGTTCTGCGGGGATTGCTACACCCAGGGCTGCATGTTGACAAAGGCTGGAAGATCGGCGACCTGGACGCCCGCGCAGACCCAAAACTGTGCAGCATGGTTTCAGACAAATCCCTGGCCATTGGCGGGGGGGTACTGGAAGCCATCCTGGGCAAACCCGAGTTGCGGAAAATCCTTTGGGATTGACCCGGGCATGAAACTTTCCAAAGCATTGCGGCTCTCGCGTTCAACCGCGCTTGCACTGGTCGGTGCGGGAGGAAAAACCACCGCCCTTTTACTGTTGGCGAGTGAAATGGCCCCTGCGTTAGTCACCACAACCACTCACATTGGGGCCTGGCAGACGGATACGGCAAACCAACATATGATTGTGGAACCAGGCACTGTACCATCAGATCTGGGATTTCTCCCACAATCCGGCATCACACTAGTGACAGGCCCAAAAGAGGGCAAGCGCTTTACTGGTGTTTCAAAAGGCACATTACAGTGGCTACGCGCAATCCAGCGGGAAAGCAACATTCCCCTGCTCATCGAGGCTGACGGCGCACGGGAAAAACCGCTCAAGGCGCCAGCAGATCATGAACCTGTCATCCCGGATTTTGTCGATGTTGTGGTTGTCGTTGCGGGTCTTTCTGCACTGGGTAAACCTGTATGCAGTGATTGGATCCATCGCGTAGAACATTTCGAAACAATCAGTAATACGGGAAGTTCAAGGCAAATAACACCAGGGATGGTTGCAAAATCGCTGTTGCATCCTCAAGGTGGACTCAAGGGAATCCCTGCCAACACCAGGCGGATCGCCCTGCTGAACCAGGCGGATACCATCGATCTGCAGAGTGCTGCTGGTGCCATTGCACGACAATTATTGCCATCCTACCATTCTGTGGTGATTGCCGCGTTGAAAGAAACAAAAGTGATTGCCGTCCACGAGCCGGTAGCCGGGATCATCCTTGCAGCCGGCGGCGCATTGCGGTTCGGAAAACCCAAACAAACACTCGCATGGCGGGGGAAACCTTTTATCCAACATGTTGCCGAGACAGCCCTTGCGGCCGGATTATCGCCTGTCGTTCTCGTCAGCGGGGCCTATGCGGAGGTTGTTGAACCATGCGTTGATCACCTTCCCCTCACAATCACTCGCAATCCTGATTGGCAACTGGGACAAAGCACTTCCATCCAGGCAGGAATAAGAGCCCTGCCATCCGAAGCAGGTGCAGCCATCTTCCTGCTGGCGGATCAACCCCAGGTTACCACAGATGTGTTGCGGGCGCTGGTGGAACGTCACAGCCTGGATCTGAGCCCCATTGTAGCGACTCAGGTACAAGGTCAACGCGCCAACCCGGTGATTTTTGACCGCAATACCTTCCCGGATCTATCATCTCTTGAAGGTGATACGGGCGGGAGGCAACTCTTCTCCAGGTACCCGGTTGTTTACCTGCCCTGGCATGATGAGCGTTTGCTCCTTGATATTGACACACAAGAAGATTACAATAAGTTGATCGAGGCTCAAGAATAGACTTTGACAAAGTTCCTCTTGTATTTTCCAAATTATTATGCTATTGTGTAACCAATATGACGTTAGAACAAAAAACCATCGTGGTTGTTGAGGATGAAGTTGAGGCCGCCGAGATGTTTGCCGAAATGGTACGCGTGAGCGGCCTGAGGGTACTGAAGGCATCCGGAAGCAGCGCGGCCATGGCGTTGATCCACAAAGAGATACCCGATGCTGTTATCCTGGACATCATGATGCCAGACATCTCGGGTTTGGAGGTACTACACTATATGCGGCGCGAACCCCAACTGGCGAAAATACCGGTTATCGTGGTTTCGGCCAAAGGCCTGCCAAGTGATATCCGCACTGGGTTGGATGCCGGTGCATCTGTCTATTTAACAAAGCCGGTCGGTTACCTTGACTTGAAACAAGCTATTGAAAGTGTCCTGCCTGCAACCTAGAACTTATGCTGCGTTC
>JBFYSM010000269.1:0-4480 GCA_041301605.1 Chloroflexota bacterium
TGTGCGTCTCCAAACTTCTCGGCCATTTCAGCCTTATTCAATCCCTGGAGAGCCCCATAATGACGTTCATTCAATTGCCAAGCGCGCACAACCGGGATCCACTCCAGTTCCATTTCTTCCAAAACAATCCAAAGTGTTTTAATAGCGCGTTTCAACACAGATGTGTAAGCTATATCAAATGTATAACCCCCCTCGCGCAACAACTCCCCGGCCGAATGCGCCTCTTCCACTCCCTGCTCCGTGAGGCCTACATCTGTCCAGCCGGTAAAACGGTTCTCCAGGTTCCAGGTACTCTGACCATGACGAAGAAAAACCAGCTTATAGCTTTCCATAATTTTTATCATGCTCCTCATGCTTCAATAAAAATCGCCGTAGAGACCGCAGAGATTGTTTTCTCGGCGATTCCACGGCGTAAAATATCAACCGGAATGATTAGATCGCCTGCTCAGTTGCCGGATCGAACAGGTGGCACTTATCCATGTTGAACGCAACTTGTACCTTGTCGCCAATCTTGAAATCGGTGCGTGGATCGACGCGGGCCACAAAGATATTCGCTCCACTTGCCAGGTACATAAAGATTTCATTGCCCATTAACTCGGTCACATCCACCTTGGCTCCCACATTTTCTGCATGGATGCCAGGAGGGGTGAACTTGGGGTTATAGATGTCTTCAGGTCGGATGCCAAAAACAACTGGCTTTCCGATATGATCCTGAACTTTCATGGTGCGCTCGGCTGTCAATGCAACGGCAAATTCGCCTGCATCCACCATGACTTTACTGCCATCCTTGCGCAGGTGTGCCTTGAAGAAATTCATCGCGGGCGACCCAATGAAACCAGCAACAAACATATTGTCGGGGCTGTCGTACAGCACCTGGGGGGTGTCCAACTGCTGGAGCATACCCTTGTTTATAACCGCAATTCGGGTCGCCATGGTCATGGCTTCCATCTGATCATGCGTCACATAGATGAATGTGGTTTGGAGACGGTGATGGAGCTTGCTGATTTCCGTACGCATTGCCACGCGTAGTTTGGCATCCAGGTTGGAAAGCGGTTCGTCGAAGAGGAATACCTTCGGTTCCCGGACGATGGCACGTCCCACCGCAACACGCTGGCGTTGACCGCCGGAAAGCTGGCGGGGTTTGCGGTCGAGCAGATCCCCGATCCCCAGAATATCAGCCGCCTCGTTAACCCGGCGCTTGATTTCATCTTTGGGGGTTTTGCGGAGTTTCAGCCCAAAGGCCAGGTTATCGTATACCGACAAGTGCGGATACAAGGCATAGGACTGAAAAACCATCGCGATATCGCGGTCTTTGGGCGGAACATCATTGACAACGCGATCGCCAATCATGATACGCCCCTTGGTAATCTCTTCGAGACCCGCCAACAGGCGCAATGCGGTCGTCTTGCCGCAGCCGGATGGCCCAACAAAGACAAGGAATTCCTGGTCTTCGATCTTGAAGTCAAGGTCATTGACCGCAACTACACTGCCGAATTCCTTTGTAACGTGATCATACGTAACACTAGCCATGGGTGAAGCCTCCGTTTCTGGGGAATATAGTGAACATATTATATCCCGTTTTCCGGCAGTCCACCATCAATTTGACATTAATTTCTCCTTCCCCCCTTGCCCAAATCGCCGCCTAATCATACAATGTCTGCATGAGCGATGACGTAACCCCTGTTCGACAACAATATCTTGAAATCAAGCGGCAGTACCAGGACGCGATCCTGTTCTTCCGCCTGGGTGACTTCTACGAAACCTTCGACCAGGACGCTGAACTCGTTTCGCGCGAGCTGGACATTGTTCTTACATCACGCCCAATTGGCAAAGGCGTTCGTGCTCCCCTGGCCGGGATTCCCTACCATGCTGCTGAGAATTATCTATCACGCCTGATCGAAAAAGGCTACCATGTTGCCATCTGCGAACAGGTTGGTGACCAGCCGGTCAAGGGTATCTTCCCGCGCAAAGTGGTTCGCGTGGTTACGCCAGGAACGATCATCGAACCTGGCCTGCTGCCTGGCGATTCGAACAACTACCTGGCAGCAGTTGTAATGGATGGCGACCAGGCCGGTGTAGCCTTTACGGATATCACCACCGGCGAATTCGCGGTGACCGTGCTGGAAAGCGCCGACATCCAATCCGCCGTTCGGGCTGAATTGACGCGCTTGCGCCCGGCTGAAATCATCCATCCCGATAATCAGATCCTCGCCAATGGAGCAAACGGCCACCTGACGGCCTGGCCTGCCTGGCGTTTCGAACCGGGCAAATGCCAGGAAAGCCTGTTCACCCATTTCAATGTCACCACCCTGGATGGATTTGGATTGAAGGATAAACCCACAGCCATCCGCGCCGCCGGAGCCATCCTGCAATATATCAAAGAGACTGAACCAACTGCGCTCGGATTGATGACCGGCCTTCGGTTGTATTCCACATCCGAGTTCATGGTGCTCGATGCTGCCACGCGCAGGAACCTGGAATTGACCGAAACCTTGCGCGGCGAAACCAACGGCTCCCTACTGGGCACCCTGGATCAAACTGTGACACCGATGGGCAAGCGTCTGATGCGACAATGGGTCAGCCAACCATTGCTCGATATTCACGGGATCGGCGTTCGGCAGGATGGTGTTGGATATTTCTTCTCCAACTCGATGCTGCGCGCTGAATTCCGCTCGGCCGCCAAACCGTTGAACGACCTGGAACGGCTGACCAACCGGGTGCTCTCCGGCCATGCACAGCCGCGCGACCTGGTAGCCATTCGGGAAACACTGCAACGAATCCCGGCAATCCTATCGCTCTTCAACAAGGGCAATCCTGAACCGCAACCTTTGCGATTGGATATGCTCCATCCCTGCCTGGAAGAATTATCTCTGCTGCAAACCGCAATTGACGATGACCCGCCTGCCACGCTCCAGAACACGGGTATCATCCAGCCCGGTTACTCTGCCGAACTGGATGGCGTTATTGAAGCATCCCGGCATGCCAGGGAATGGATCAATAACCTCGAACCGGCCGAGCGCAAACGGACAGGCATCAAAACCCTGAAAGTGGGCTATAACAAAGTATTCGGCTACTATATCGAAGTTTCGCAGGGACAGGTTGGCAACGTTCCATCGGATTACATCCGCAAGCAGACATTGGTCAACGCTGAGCGCTATATCACCCCGGAAATGAAAGAATACGAAACCCTGGTCTTGAATGCCGAGGATCGCATCCGCGAGATTGAACTCCGCCTGTTCAGGGAAGTGTGCGCCACGCTGGCAAAATCCGCCGTGCGCTTGCTGGATACCGCACGAACACTGGCGGAACTTGATGTGTTGTCATCATTGGCGGAGATCGCCGCCCTGGGAGGCTACACCCGGCCCGAGGTTTACGAAGGCGATGTTCTCGATATCTGCGAAGGGCGACACCCGGTGGTGGAGCGTACCATCAAGGGAGAGCGCTTCGTTCCCAATGACATCATCTTCGAGAAGGGGGAGATCGTCCGTATCATCACCGGTCCCAATATGGCCGGCAAATCCACTTACCTGCGGCAGGCAGCGTTGATCGCCCTGATGGCGCAGATGGGCTCCTTCGTTCCTGCGGAATCAGCCAAGATAGGGCTGGTGGATCGTATCTTCACGAGGATTGGTGCTCAAGATGAGATCCACGCCGGGCAGTCCACGTTCATGGTGGAGATGGTGGAGGCTGCCAACATCCTTCACCATGCCACGAACCGATCCCTGCTCATCCTGGATGAGATCGGGCGCGGCACCAGCACATATGATGGAGTCTCGATTGCCTGGGCCGTGGTGGAATACATCCACAACCATCCGCACTTGCGCGCCAAAACGCTCTTTGCCACCCACTACCACGAATTGACACAACTTTCAGATCTGCTGCCAGGTGTGCGGACTTACAACGTGGCCGTCACCGAAGCGGATGGTAAGGTTGTTTTCCTGCACAAGATCGTTCCGGGAGGGGCAGACCGTTCATACGGCATCCATGTGGCACAACTGGCGGGTCTCCCCCATCCGGTGATCCAGCGGGCGAACGAGATCATGCAGGAGTTGGAAAAATCTTCCGGACGGGCGGTGAGGATCAGCCCGCACGCCGCCCAGCAAGCGGCGCTCTTCCCGGAAACCAGTCCGCTGCTGGACGAGTTGAAGGGGCTGGATGTGAACAGCCTGTCGCCCATCGAGGCGCTGAACAGGTTGTTCGAATGGCAGAAGAAGTATACTAACCCTCCTGCAGCTTCATAAGCATCACCCTCCCGCAGGCTGGGAGCCTGGGGGAAGATATAAGCAAAAGGAGTGCATACGGCTGGTGTAAAACGCGCGATAACGATCTTGTAAAGGAGCGTCCATGAAAAAAGTTAATCTCTTCATCCTTTTCATAACCGTGTTATCGACCGGTTGTATACCTTACCCAGAACCCGACCTTGATCTTCCACCGAAAGGCACAGCCACTTATCAGATGCTGCCCACTGAGACAACGCGCC
>JBFYSM010000270.1:0-4351 GCA_041301605.1 Chloroflexota bacterium
GGCTCGCCCTGGCTGTCCTTGGTCACTGAACCGGCAGCCAGGAATTCCAGGCGGAACTGCATCGCAGGGCCATCCTCTGCGATGCGCTCCGCTTTGCGAACCAGGACCGCATCCTGTCCGACCGCTCCCTGCGCCAGGTAGACCGATACCGGTCCGAGAGCATTCCAGCCGCCACCTGCCTGCGGCAGGGCAATCTGCGACCGGGCATCGGCAATATTCAAGCTGGATCCGATCAGGGCCCGGGTCGTTAGCTGCAGGCCGCCGGATTTCACTTCCAACTCGGCATTATGCACCAGCAGTTGCTTCGTCTTGGGTTGTTCGAGCTTGAGGGTGTAGGAAAAAGATAATTTCTCTTGGGGGCCGAGCCAACCGTACCGGTATGAGATTTCCTGGCTGGCGGGGTCGTATGATACGGGGCTGGAGGTGTCGGTATTGTAACTGAACCCTGCCTCGATCGGATCGACATATTGCAGCCCGGTCAGGCCCTGGCTGGAGTTGTTCCGGATCAGGATTGTGATGGTGACCTTGCCATCCTCCCCGACGACAACCGGGTCGGCTGTCATGACGAACTCGATCGCTGCCCGTGGCGGGATCTTCGAAGGCACCTCGTCCGGTTCCGGGGATGTGCGCTCGGCGCGGATCACTTCCGGAGGGTCATAGTATTGAGATTCAAGGGAAGGCAAAGTTCGCACTTCGGCTTGTTCGTCAGTTACAGGATCAGGCGCTTTCGCCCCGGCCCGATTGGCGACGGGTACTGCCGCGTTGAACAAGATCACGAGCATCACCACCACCCGGATGCCGGTTTCGATTGGTCGAAGATGATTAAACATAACAGCCTCCCTGTAGCCGAATTATGTTTTATCCTGCCGAGTTAACCTTCTGCCTTCCCACCAATAAGACAAATCACCCCGAATCAACATGGTTTCTGACCGATAAATAACCGATGGAACCTGTGCATAGTATACAACTTTGCAAAATCGGAAAGCGGAAATTTTAAGGAATGGTGTTTCTGGCAATTTGCACCTGGCTGGTTGTTGAAATGGATACCGACATCCCGAAACCACCTCTGTCCTCGAACCATTATGATGTCGGTCGATGCTCTGGTTATTCCTGTATACTCTCCTTATCAGCCTGTATGACCTGCGAACGGGCAAAGTGCCCAACTGGGCTACCCTGCCCGTGCTCCTGGCAGGCTTCCTGATCCACTTCCCTGGAGATGTCCCCGCCTGGAGCCTCAGCCTCTTCGTACTCTTCGCCTGGCACATTGGACAAATGTCAGCCGGGGATGCCAAGCTGTGGATGGCGCTGTTTTGGGCACTCCCTGTGGAATCTGCCCTTTTCCTTCCGAGCGTCTTCTTCATGACCCTGATCGGAACCGCCCTGCTGCAGATCCTTTGGCGCGAACTCACCTCCCGCCCCCTGACCGGCCTGCGCACGCCCGGCGCCTGGCGCACGATTCCCTTCCTCCTGTGGTGTTGGCTTGCACACTGACCTGTTCCAGGCGCTGCTCGACCGCGAGAACCCGCGCGGTCACCCGTTGCTCTCCGCCATGCTGTATGCCTTCTGCCCGGCAGCGGCGCGCTGGTGGCTGGCAGGGGCCGAGCCGATACTCCCTTTCGACCCCGTCTGGCAGGCCATGCAGGACCTGGCCTCCGGCGAAAAGCTGGGCGTGCACCTGAAACGGATGGGGTTGGAGGATTTCCAGGAAGAGATCAAACTCTACATCAACCAGGTCGCCACCGCCCGCAAGGATCATGGCGATATCCAGGCCCCCGAACTCCTGCCTTCCTTCAACGGCGGGAGGCTGGCCCTGAGCCGCCGGTTCGGGTCGAACAACGGCATCAAGAACCTGGGCGGGAACTGGCAGAACCTGTTTATTTACGTGCGTGCCTGGGCGTTCCTGTCCCAGGATTGGCGGCTGAACATGGGCATCCACGCAGATGCCAGCTATTTCTTAAAGGTTGAGAAGGTAGCCCTGGTACTGCCTGAGATCCGCATCCCGGCCCGGCTGGAGGCGCTGGTTTGGATGCTCCCGCTCGGACACGTCACGGAAGTCAGGATCGGGCTGCTGGTTTCCAATGGCGAACAGGATCTGCTGCGCTTTGCCCTGCTCCGGCGCAGCTCCCCGGCTGGAGGCCAACCCTGGCCGACCCCGCCGCAGGTTTTCGCCCTGGATCGTTCCACCGGCCAGGCCTGGCATGCCGATCTGCCCCTGCCAGACAAAAAGGTGCCAGAATTGGTCAGGCAGATTTCCGCCCTGGCGAAGAATGGGCCGTATCCACCGCTCAACGCCTTCCGGCAACCATCCCTCTGCAAAGAGTGTGGGTACCGCCACCTGTGTTTCGAAAAATCGATCCTCACCCCTCACGCCCTGTCCATGATATGAGAAAAGCCCGCCCGGTCATCTTCACTGTTATCCTGCTCGGCCTGCTATCCCTGACCAGTCTGGCCATGGCCGCAGCGCCTCGAGCGCACCTACCTCCTGCGTATGAACTCACACCGACCCCCGTTCCGACGGCCACCGCCACGCCCGAAGAAGAGGCGGAGGATGAGTCGATGGTTACCAGCATCACCCAGATCTTCCATCACCTGGTCTTCCCGGCTGAGACCATCTCGGAAGCCCTGACCGGCATCTTCAACCGGGCTGCCGACCAGGAAACGCGCCGGATGAGCGAGGAGGTGGCCCGCTGGACGCTGGTGATGGGCGAGATCATCCAGGCCCCCCGCCAGGGGGAATACAACCGGCTGGCGCAGTCCAGCCTGCCGGTGGCGGCTGCCCTGGCCCCTGCCTTATTCCTCCTGCGCCTGGCCCTGTATCACTGGGGGCGGCTGGTGGGAGATGACGATTCGGGCCTGCGGGTGGTTGGCGATTGGGTCACAGCCGGGGCGCTGGCGATCGTATCCGGCCCCTTCCTCGACCTGGTCGTCCGCCTGGGCTGGTGGATGGTCGGCAAGGTGGTTGGGGAGGCGGCATCACTCGGAATGGATTTCGTCCAATCCATCACGCTTTCCTCCATGCTGGTTGGGCAGGTCAACCTGACCTTCCTGGGCGGGTTGATCTCGATCGGGGTTTCCCTGGGTTCCCTGCTGGCAGTGGCCGGGCTGCTGTTTGCCTTTGCCTCCGCCAATGCGGTCCTGTTCGTCCTGGCCATCCTGGCGCCGCCCCTGGCAATCACCAGCGTCCTGGCCCAGGCGCGCTGGCTGCGTTCCCTATGGATCAAGGCCGTCCTGCTGATCGCCCTGCTGCCGATCGTGGCAGGCGGCGTTTTCAAGGCAGGCCTGGCCGCCAGCCAGATGTTCGACCAGCAAGGCCTGCTTTCGGCGGTCATCCGGGTGATCTGGCTGTGGGGGGCAACCGGCCTGCTTTTGTCATTGGCGGGGATCCTCAGCAAGATGACCCTGACCACCACGGCAGACGCTTTCGGCCAGATGGTCCAGGCTGCCAAACAGATCATCTCGATCGGAGCGCTGGCTGCCAGCGGGGTGGGGGCCGCGGCAGGTGCGGCAGGCGCAGGCGCATCCGGTGCGGCTGTTGCAGGGGGCGCCTTGAGTGGCAAGGAGGCTGCCGTCGGCCACCTGGGTGCGGCCCAGGAATTCACCGGGCGCGCGGCGGCCTTCGATGCTTTGGGGTTCAGGGCACCGGCGGCATACAACCGCTCGCTGGCTCACGGCCATGAACTGGCGGCCCGCCAGGCAGAACTGGGCCAGCGCATGCAGCGCTTCGGTGGAACTTCCTCCCCGGCGCCTGACTTTGGCTTTTCCCCCTCCGTGAATGCATCCATCCAGTCCAACTTCTCCGGCACGCCGCAGGATTTCCAGCAAGGGTTCAGCGGGTTATCCCAGCATATCCGCACCCATGGGCTCGATCCGAACACGGTTGCGGCCCAGTACCCGGAAGACACCGCCCGCATGACCCAGGCCTACCGGGACCACGCCAGCGAGATCGATTCCGCCTCCAATCCCCTCCAGCGCGCCATGCAGTTGGGGAACGCAAGTCGATTGCAGCGCGTGATCACCTTCATGCCGATCAAGGATCAGGAAGGGGAAGACGAGGCATGACCCTGCACGAGGCCTTTGCCCTGACCTCCTTTGCCATCTTCAGCGTCTCCGACCTGCGCACCCGGCTTGCGCCGGGCATCGAGGTCTTCTTCCTGGGGGCAATCCTCATCGGGCTGCCGCACGCTCCGCTCCAGGTGGGGCTGGTGGTGCTGGCCAGTGGTTGGGGGATGATCCGCAGCCTGCCGGGGATGCTTGCGCTCCCGCTCCTGTTCTACCCGCCCGCCTGGCCGGTGCTCCTGATCGGATACGGTCACCGGCGCGGCCTGGTTGGGCGGGCCGACCTCCTGGCCGT
>JBFYSM010000288.1:0-4137 GCA_041301605.1 Chloroflexota bacterium
CGGACACCTTCATTGACCGGCACACCCATCTGTCTGGCAATCTCGGCATTGAAATCGCTGAAGCCCGAAATACCAATCAGTGGCCTGTTCCAGATGCGAAGATCTTTACCGGTCTCGAGCACCGATGCCAGATTCTCGAGCGAGCGCGCCCACTCATTCTGGAAATATGCCACCACATCCTTCCATTCAGTACCTTCCGGCACGGAGTGGGCCAGGGTGACCAGCGTTCCGCCATCCTTTCCGATCAAGCTTATGTTTACCTGGCTGGGGCCAGGGTCCGAACGGCCAAACCACTTGAAGGATACAGACTTGTTCTCTTCCAGCGAAACATACTCGCCGCTGGAGTAGAAATCGCCGTTCCACCACAGGTACATGCGCCCGCCGGGATGCGGGGCAACAGTGGCCAGGTCGCATAGCCATTGGGTGAGCAAGGAAGCGCGTGTCAGTGCCAGGTACGCCTGCTCGGGAGTGGTTTTGATGTGCTTTTCAACGGAAATTGTGGTCATGATCCTCTCTCCTCGTGGAAAATTAAACTAATGCCTGCCGACCAGGGGTTGTTTGGGATCCTTCAACCATTCAGTTATATCGCGGGCGTGGGTGTGTTCGTGATGAACGAAAATATCCACCAGATACTTGACGGTCCCTTTCTCGCCCCAGGGCAGGATCAATGCTTCTTGGAATTTCTGCTCGGGCATACCTTGAATGATGTTTATCAGGGTTTCGCGCGTTTGTTGCCATTCCTTGCGGATGTGATCGTAATCCAGGGGCTCACGAGTAGTAACGGTCGACTCGTTGTATTCATCGATGCCGCGCTCGGCCGGTGTACCAGGCTCATTCCCCGATAAATGGGCGTGCAACGAGGCTATAACGGCATCGTCCCAGCCGGTCATATGGGCCAGCATCTCTTTCAATGTCCAGCCGGGATAGATTTCCTTTTCCTTCTGTTTTTCGGCATCGGGTAACAAGTTGACAACGCTTGTTCGGGCATTCTCAAGGTTGTCAAGCAGGTGTGTGCGTTCCGACATGGTTTACCTCCGTGGTTGGTTGACAAGTATTTTACACGATTCTCAGACTTCCACTTGAATGGCGCTGCCGGATTCATAGCGCCGCAGGCCCAGGTGGAAAACCAGCAGGGCAACAGCCAGCAGGCCGAACGCCCCAATGGACATCTGCACGAGGTTTGCCCAGTTAAAATTGATGACGAAACCGGCCGGGATGGCGCCCATCAGCGCGGCCGGGACGATGGTCAGCAGGATGAACTTAATCGGCCCATCGAACAGTCCCAGCGGGTAGAGTGCGAAGGTAAGCATAGCATTCAACATGAGTTGGCCGAATGCGGTGGAATTGCCCATCCAGAATGCCAGGCTTTGAACGATGACAAGGAAAGATACAAATACCATGCTTGCAAGGATCACGCCGAGGATGAAACGCGCCAACCCATCCCAGCCAAATTGGCCGGATGCCAGGTAGCTCAGGATGCCATAGAAAAAATCACCCAAACCGTTGGCGATGCTGCGGCTGCAGAGAGTGTGCAGGAGCACTGGCCGCGGCAGGGACAGGTAATAGTCCAGTCGCCCTTTTGCAATCACTTCGCCAAGTGAGAACGCATTCCCGAACAGGGAAGAGACCAGGCCGAAAGCGCTAGCGGTCACCCCGAAAACGATGAACATATCGCCCAATTCCCAGCCTCCCACTTGCTGGAAGCGGTCGAAGAAGATGATCCAAAAGACGAAGTAGAAGGCGTCATTGAGCATCATCCCAATGATTTGCGAAATGAAGGAGGCGCGAAACTCCATCACGGCCAGGAGATTGGTTTTCCAGAGGGATAAGAGGAATTTGAGTTCGCGTATCATGTTGTTTATCCACCGTTGATGGCCAGGCGGCGAGATCCGAGACGGTAGAAAAGCATCAGAACACAACCGAGAACGATGATCCATACAAATTGCAGGCCAACCAGGTATGCAAATGTTAACCAGTCTGGCGAGACGAACAAGCGAGCTGGACCATACATCATGTACGAGAAGGGCAAAGCGCGGGCGATGGTTTGCAGCCAGGCCGGGTAGAAATCGATTGGGATGAGCATGCCGCCCAGGATGAAGATGAGTTTCTGGTAGATCCATTCGAAGGGGGCCACATCCTCGGTGACAAAGGCCAGCAGGCCGATCAGGGCTGTCATGCAGAAGTTGATCAGCCAGGCGCCGATGATGGCCAGGAAGGCCAGCAGCCAGCCCAGAGGTCCAGGCGGTGGGCCGACCAACAGCCTGACCAGCGCCCCGCCAAAAACTGCATTCAGCAGGATGCGAAAGACGGAATCCCCCGCACTGGTGGCGAGTTGGTAGAGGATGAAATCGTAGGGTTTGGCTAGGATGTAGGCGATCGAGCCATCTTTGACGGCCTCGGAGATCGTCCGTGCGAAGCGGGGACGGGAGAGCTCGATGGTCTCGGCCAGCATCAGGTACCAGATGGTGTCGGATAAAGTCAATCCGGCCAGCGAGGTGCTGCCGCTGCTGTTATAGGTTGTCCGCCAGAGGAAGGTGAAAACCAGCATGAAGAGCAGGATAGCCACGCTGCGCCAGAGCAACTCGGCGGGGTATGCCAGGCTGTTGAGCAACTGGATCTTGAAGATGGCAAAGTATTTTTTCATCCTTGTTTTATCTCAGGATTCCTCGGCTTTCTCGTAAATGGCCGCGATCACTTCCTCCAGTGGCGGGTCGGAGATGGTGATATCAACCAAGCTGCCCTTTTCGGCAATGCAGCCCATGATGGCATCCACGGAGTTTTTCTGGGTATCAAAGCGTAACTTTACCCCGTATTGCCCTATTTTCAAGATCTCGGTGCCTTCGATCCTGAAATCCTGCGATACCTCCGCCGCGTAGCGCACGCCGATCTCCTTGTGGGTCAGGTACCTGCGTTTCAGTGTGGAGACTTTATCCTGGTAAACGATCTGTCCGTGGTTGATGATAATGACCCGCTTGCAGAGCGCCTCAAGATCCCCGGCATCGTGGGAGGTGAGCAGAACGCCGACATTCTCGACCCGATTCATGCGCTGGATGGTGTCCCGCAGGTGCTGCTTGGCGACCACATCCAGGCCGATGGATGGTTCATCGAGAAGGAGCAGTTTTGGTTTATGGATCAGCGAGGCAGCCACTTCACAGCGCATGCGCTGGCCGAGGGAGAGCTTGCGCACGGGCGTTTCCAGCAGGTCGCGGATCTCGAAGGCCTCGCTCAGGAAATCGATCCGTTTCTTGACTTCCCAATCGTCCACCTCGTAGATCTTCCCGAACAGGGTGAAGGTGTCGATGGCGGGCAGGTGGTACCACAACTGCGGACGCTGGCCGAAAACGGTCCCGATGTGGTAGGCCAGTTGGCGGCGTTGCTTCCAGGGGGTGAACCCGAGCACGGAGGCTTCCCCCGAAGTGGGATACAGGATGCCGGTCAGGATCTTGATCGTGGTGGATTTCCCGGCCCCGTTTGGACCGATGAAGCCGAGTAATTCCCCCGGATCCATCTCGAACGACAGGCCGCGTACCGCTTCGACTGTGCTGTACTGTGGCCTGAACAGGGCGCGCACCGATCCGCTCAGCCCGGCAGCCTTGTGCTTGCTCTGGAAGGCTTTGTAAAGGTTGGTGACTTGGATGGCAGGCATGATCATATTTTACAACAAGAAAGCAGGGTTATTGTTTGACTATATTTCGAATGGAATTACGAGAATATCCCGGTCGGTTCCCATTATGTCCGGTCGTGGAGCGTGAAAGGACAAGAGTGGGAAAGATATGACTGATCTGGCAGGGGGCAGGAATTGGGATTATTGGTTCCCTGTGGGTGTACGTGGAACATGTTTTGAAGAAGCCCCATGATGAATGCAAGAACCGGCAACAGGATGGTTGCCGGTTGAGCAATGATTTGTCATGGAGTGTTTCAGGTTGATGGGCTTATGGCCCTACCAAGAGGCTCTGTGTCAGCTCCCGTGGCTTCATTTGCAGAAAGCACCTCACCAAGCATCACCATGGGTGCCCGATTGAAAATCAGTGTACTGGATTTAACCACAAGTTGAGGATTGAGCGTGAACGTGGCCGTTGCACCGGTCAGGGCAATGAAATCTTCAGGACGGGAAGTGAGCACGCGGCTGACGTTCAA
>JBFYSM010000295.1:0-5548 GCA_041301605.1 Chloroflexota bacterium
AACAAAAATGATCTGTTCCAGGGCTTCCGAACGGTCGGCGCGCTGTCGCAGGGCAGGGATGCGGATCACATCCACCCCCTGCTGTATCTCACGATGGGGCAGATCGGCAAAGCGGCTGGTCAACCCGGTCACTACCTGGCCGCGGTCGGCCAGCGCGGCGGAAAGAAAGGCGCTGGCGCTTCCGGCACCACCGCCGATAGGAGGAAACTCACTGTTGATGACCAGCAGGCGCATCTGCTAAGATTTTGGTTCAGGATCCACATCCGGGAGGTTCAGTTTCTTCCGGACGCGGTAGGTTGGCTTTCCCTGGGCTTCGTGGTATGTGCGCACCTGCATCTCAGCGATCAAACCCATCAGGATGGACTGAAAGCCCAGGATGAAGAACATGGCACTCACCTGGAAGAACGGCGAATCAAAAGGCGATATGCTGTACATCAACCGGCGGATCATCAGGAATACCAACGTTGCCGCGCTGATCAGCATCAACCCGATGCCGGTACCCCCAAACAGGTAGATCGGTTTATGGAAATAACTCAACAGGAAACGAACTGTAAATAGATCAAGGACAACCTTGACCGTCCGCTCCAGGCCATACTTGGTTTTGCCATGCGTGCGCGGATGGTGATGGACAGGTACTTCAACGATCTTTGCCCCGGCCGAATATGCATAGACCGGGATGAAACGGTGCATCTCGCCGTACAGTCGGAAGCCACCCAATACCACGCGACGGTAAGCCTTGAGCGTGCAACCATAATCGTGCAGGCGGACACCAGTCACCCACGAGATGAGGACATTGGCAATGGCGGATGGCAGGGTACGGGTCAGGAAGAAATCTTGGCGATGTTTACGCCAGCCGCTGACTACATCATACCCTTCATCCAACTTAGCCAGCATCATCGGGATGTCGGCCGGGTCGTTTTGCATATCGGCATCCATAAAGATAAGCACTTCTCCCTGGGCATGATCGATCCCGGCGGCAATGGCTGCCGTTTGTCCAAAGTTGCGCCGGAACAGGATCACGCGTACATGCTGCGGGTCTTTCCCTGCCAGTTCTTCCAGGATGCGCGGGCTGCCGTCGGAGCTGCCATCATCCACCAACACCAACTCCCATGACTGAGGAAGTCCGGCTAAAGCTTGTTTAATAGATTCGAAGAGGAGTAACAGATTCTCCTCTTCATTGAAAACCGGAACGACAAGGGAAAGGTAAGGCATACCGCTCTCAAGAAGCGTCAGCAACCCGTTTGAGGTCAGCCTCCACCATCATCTCAACCAGCTCCCTGAAACCGACTTTGGGCTTCCAACCCAATTCTTTTCGAGCACGGGTTGGATCAGAGATGAGAAGATCTACTTCGGCCGGACGATAGAAACGCTGATCATGGATAACATAATCCTCATAATTCAATCCCGCATAACCGAAGGCGATTTCGCAGAACTCGCGCACAGCGTGAGTCTCGGCTGTGCCGACCACATAGTCATTCGGGGTTTCAGCCTGCAGCATCAGCCACATGGCTTCCACATAATCGCCCGCAAAGCCCCAATCGCGGCGGGCTTCCAGGTTGCCCAGGCGCAATTCCTTAGCCTGGCCATACTTGATACGTGCCACGCCATTAGAAATCTTGCGGGTGACGAATTCCAATCCACGGCGAGGGGATTCATGGTTGAAAAGGATGCCAGAAACCGAGTAGAGATCATAGGATTCGCGATAATTGACAGTTATCCAATGCCCGTACGATTTGGCAACCCCATATGGGCTGCGCGGATGGAAGGGCGTGGCCTCATTTTGCGGTACCTCACGCACTTTCCCGAACATCTCGCTGGAGGAAGCCTGGTAGAACTTGATTTTTGGATTTACCAGGCGGATGGATTCCAACATGCGGGTTACTCCCAAAGCCGTAACCTCACCCGTCAAAACAGCCTGGCTCCAAGAAGTAGGAACAAAAGATTGAGCCGCCAGGTTATACACTTCATCAGGCTGGTGTTCTTCCAGGATGGAAACCATCGAACTCTGGTCATGCAAGTCTCCCTGGACAATGACAATATCCTCCTGGATGTGCTGTATACGTTCAAAGGTAACCGTGCTTGAACGCCGCACCATACCCATAACCTGGTAGCCTTTGGCCAGTAACATCTCAGCCAGGTAGGAACCATCCTGACCCGTCACACCGGTGATTAATGCAGTAGGCAAGGCGAGCCTCCTTATTGGAAATTCAAATTTCAGCAACTGAATTATAACTCAATTTTTACCTGTCAACGCCTCTTTTCCTCCTGCGCCAGAGATCCCACAGCCATCCCCCCACCAGGATCAAGAAGCCCAGCCCGGTAATCCATGCCACCATTTCCCAGAAATAGAGTCTTCCGATCGGAATGCTGCTATAACGGGAAATATACCACTCTGTAAAGAAAGCCAGAAAAACTACCTCAACAGCCAGGAAACGCCACAACCAGGGATCGCGTCGCTCCTTGCGGAAAACCAGGGCATACCCAGCCAGGAGCGCTTGCCAAACCAGGAAGATCGCCCGGTAACGAGGATTATCCCACTGATCGCCGCCGGCGCGGATAGCCGAAATGACCAGCCAGGCAATCGTTGCCAGGGCCAGCCAGAGCAAAAGACGCTTTTGTCTCATGTCAGGTGTTTTGATTGCCGCAACCAGACCGTATGCCAGGAGGGGGATCATGATATACCATCCCAGGGCGCGCAGGATACTGATGGTCATCACCAGCCAGGGTGCAGGCTCCACCAACGCGGCCGGCAGGATAGGCTGCAATAAACCATAAACGGCTACAAAAGGAACGTGCAGCGATTCAGGCAATTCCTTGAAAATTGGGTCGACGCGCGGCGATGTGCGTGCCAGTTCATAGATATCCCACGCGGATGAGTAGCGGAACCATTGCAGGATCTTTCCAAAGAGCGAATCGGATGTTACCGATTCGGCACGCCCAACCGCCATTGAAAACAGCACCAACGCGACCAGGAAGATAATCCCCACACCCAATAGAACCTTCCAGGATACCTGGCGTTGCCGTCGATCCAAAAATAGCCAGCCTGACAGGACAACCAGAGTCGCCAGGGCCACCCCAGGCGAGAATGCCAGCATACCTGCAAAGCCAACACCCACCCACACCCAACCCAACCGATGATGGTTCGATTGCCAATCCACCGCGCCCCAGAAAGCCATGGCGATGAAAGCAATCAGGAAGGGTTCCCGCATCTGGGTACTTCCCAATAATAATGTTTCGGGATAAAGGCTGTAAAGCCAGACAGCAGGCCTGGCCACCCCTTCACCCCAAACCTGTTTGGCAGCGCGCCACAGGAAAACCAACCCCAAGGCATAGATCCCGGCCGAGAGGATGATGACCAGCCAGGGTCGGTGCGCATCCGGGCTCAAGAAACGGTAAACCAGCGAACTGAGCGCCAGCAAACCACCGTATTGGTCGACCGCAGCGTACTCTTTATCAAAGATGATGGTCAGGGGCCGGTCGGAACTGGCCAATTCCCAGGCCTGCTGATCTCGGCGGTAGGCATCTTCATAGGAATAGCCCCCCTGGTAAACCGGCGATTCATACCCCGTGGCGGGCAGGAGAAATGTGAAGGCAACGCCCAGCGCCAAGCGCAGGGAAAAAGCCAGGAACAACACCCAGGCCAGATCTTTACCCGCACCCAGCCAGCGCCAGGATACTGCCAGGAGATAAAGGGAAATGGCAAGCAGGAGGGTGTAAGCGAGTACTCCCCACCCTAATCCATTGCCATCCAGCAGGCTCAAGCCAACGCCCAAGGCCAGGCTGGCTGGCAGGATCCAGCGCAGATCGCGTAAAGTAGTTTTGAAAATCATCGGTATCTTAAAAATCCTTCAATGCCCGCCGGGAACGTTCCAGCCAGGAATAACGCCTTGCCTCGGTACGGGCGGCCTGCGCCAATTGGTTTCTGAAATCATGGTCAGATAACAAGCGCTCAAGAGCAATCTGCCAGGCATCCACATCATCAACAGGTGCAAAACAGGCGACATCATCTGTGAGGATTTCGCGCAAGGCTGGCAGGTTACTGCACAGGATAGCCCGGCCGGTGGCCATGTATTCGAACATTTTCAAAGGGCTGAACACACGGGCAATATCGCCGCCGCTACTGCCCGCCACGCTGGCCTGGTAGGGCATGACCAGCACATCCGCGGCGGCCTGGTAGAGCGGCAGTTCCCGGTTGGGGATGAAGCCGGAAAAAGCCACATTGAGGATATTTCTATTGGAAGCATGCTCGCGCCATGTTACCACGTCCGCCGGGTTGCCACCAACCCAGAGAAAGTGTATCTGTGGCATCCGGGAAGCCAACTGCAGGAACAAATCCATGCCGCGACCAGGATAGAGATGGCCGGTGCAAACTACGATTGGGCCGGGTGGCAAGCCCAATTGACGGCGGGCAAGTTCCGGGTCCGGCAGGTTTTCGAAACGCTCGAGATCCACGCCGCTGGGTGACACCAGCACCTGTCCTTCTGGCAAACACGGTTGATATACAGTGTCCAGCATCTGGCGCAGGGAATTGGTAAGCGGCAGCAAGCGTTTCTTACCGGGCCACCTGAGGAACATGCGATACCCAATTGGACCGAAAAGCCCGCCTGGCATATCGTGCATTTCCAGGATCACCGGCAGGCGATGCAGCAATCCCCAGACAGCCGCGGGAATCACCCGCGTGTAGAGAATATCGGCCTGCAATTGACGAGCACGGAGCACAGCCCTGTGGATGTAACCGCGCCGCCCCGCCAGAGCAGGGACGGGAAGCCACTCGATCTGGAACCGCGCTGCCAACCCATAATGAACAGACAGCGATTCCCAATCCCGCTTGTCTCGCACCGGGGGGATATCGGGGAGGAGAAGGGTCACCTCATGATCCAGTTGAGTGAATGCCTGACAGACTTTCATAACCTGGATGCTGTTGGCCCGATCAGAGGGGATTTGCGCGGTGGCAACAAATACGATCTTCATAAGGCTAGGCAGCAACCTGGGCGTCAACTTGTTCCTGGCGTTTGATCTCAGCCCGCGCCTTGATCGCCAGGGTGGAATTGCCCAGCGCGAAATTGATGGCCAGCATAATTGCTGCACCCAGGTAGCCCAGTTTGGGCAGCAGGATGATCATGCCGGTCAGTTTGATGATAGCCAAAACCAAATTGACAATGGTCGGGACATACGGCAGACCCAACGAGAGCAGGGATGTACGCGCCCAGTAGAAAGTATTGGCAATGAAGATACCCACAGTCAGGATAACCAGGCCATCATAGGCGGGCAGGAAATCCGGCGTGTAGATTGTCTGGATCAGGAACCGACCCAGGATGATAAGGGCAAGGCCAGCCAGGAAAGAGTATGCCCCTGCCAGCCGCGAACCCTGGCGGAGAATGTAGCGCATTTCCTTCCAGCTGCGCTTCGAGGCAGCCCGCGATAATTCCGGGTATGTGGATTGGGGAAGCGGCATGACCGGGATATGCAGAACATTCGCCAGCGCCAGTGTGATCTTGTAATACCCGGCTTGGATGGGGGATGTAAACAAGGAAACAATGAAGATTTC